>CAIYSA010000344.1 GCA_903928655.1 uncultured Bacteroidota bacterium | reverse complement strand
TTTTTTTAATTAAGAATTTAAGAAATTAATAATATATGAATTCTTGAAGAGATTCAATCGAATAATTCAATATTTGTTTTCTAAAATATGTCTTTAATTACGAATTCTTAAATATTTCTATAATTTTCTTAGGGGTTTTGCCTTCTAAGTATTTTTGAACTTCTTCACTGCTCATCACTTCTTTTTCAATTTCAGGAACGGTTAAAGTTGCCGAAAGTTCCATGTTGAAACGCATTTTACCATTAAATGAAATGGGATAAGTAAAACTGTCTTCCACCAGATAAGTTTCATTGCAATGTGGAAACTCAGCAAATACAATGCTTTCGGTATGTCCGCATAATGACCAGAGTTCTTCAGTTATGTGTGGCGCATAAGGAGACAAACAAATTAAAAGCGGTTCTAAAATAGCGCGTTTATTGCATTTTTGATCGCCCAATTCATTTACACAGATCATAAAATTACTCACCGACGTGTTGAATGAAAAACGTTCTATGTCTTCGGTAATTTTTTTAATGGTTTTATGTAAGGTTTTTAATTCTGCTTTTGTTGGCTCATCATGAGTAACTGTAAAAGTGTCATTTTGATAAAACAAGCGCCATAGTTTTTTTAAGAACCCGTGAACACCCGTAATTCCATTGGTATTCCAATGTTTACTTTGTTCTAGTGGACCTAAAAACATTTCGTATAAACGTAAAGTGTCTGAACCAAATTTTTCTGCAATGTCATCAGGAGTTACTACATTGTATTTTGATTTAGACATTTTTTCTACTTCGTGTGAACATAAAAATTCATTATTATCTTCGCAAAGTAAAATTGCATTTTTATATTCCTCTCGCCAACTCCTAAAAGCATCTTGATCTAAAACATCATTCTTTACAATATTTACATCAACATGAATTGCTATTAAATCAAACTCTGAAGTTTTTAACCCAACAACATTTAATTCCTCTTCCGTCAAATCTCTATTAGCTCTTCCTTTTGAAACAAAAACATTTTGATTTTCTTTCATACGATAAACAAAATTACTTCTACCTTGTATCATTCCTTGATTAATCAACTTCTTAGCTGGTTCATCAATGGCAATGTGTCCAAGGTCGTTTAAAAATTTAGTCCAAAAACGTACATATAATAAATGGCCTGTAGCATGTTCGCTACCACCAATATATAAATCAACTTGTTTCCAATAGTCTGTTAATTTTATACTTGCAAACCCCGAACCGTTATGAGGATCCATGTATCTTAAAAAATACCAAGAACTTCCTGCCCAACCTGGCATTGTAGAATGTTCGAAAGGATAAGAAGCCCCACCTAAATCCTCCCCACTGGGGAGGACTTTTGGAAATTCTTCTAATTTGAGTTTTATTTTACTAATAACATTTTCTATATCATTGGTAATTTCTTCATTAGTAAATCGGATCACTGAAAAACCAACAGACTCTAATTCTTTAGTTCTTTCAGCATCATATTCTTTTTTGTCTAAATGAATTTTACCATCTACCTCTATTACCAATTTTGTTTCCAACGAAACAAAATCAACAGTATTAGAACCAATAATATGTTGCCTTCTAAATTTTACGTCTAAAGATTTTTTACGAATCGCTTCCCATAAAATTTGTTCTGCTTCAGTTTGATTCTTCCTTAATTCTTGTGCTTTTTCTTTTGTGAAATTATAAGATGAATCGCCAGCTGTTTCCCAATTATGAGGCTTGGTATTCTCTCCCCCTTGGGGAGAGTTAGAGAGGGGCCTGTATCTCCAGTTTGTAGCTCGTGCTAAAGGCGGTTCGCCATCTTCGGTAGGTAAATATTTATCTACTTCTGGTAAAACTAACGGTAGCTCACTTTCACTTAATGCATAAGGAATATCATTTTTATAATAAATAGGGATTGGTTCTCCCCAATAACGTTGGCGTCCAAACACGGCATCACGTAAACGGAAATTCACTTTACCTTTTCCTAAATTTTTTGTTTCAATTTCTGCAATGGCTTTTTTCATGGCAGCTTTTACATCTAAGCCATTTAAAAAATCAGAGTTAATTAATTTTCCTTCTTTCGCATCGTATGACCCTTCGACTTCGCTCAGGGTGACATTCGATGTTGGTTCTACTACCTCTAAAATTGGTAAACCAAAGTGTTTGGCAAAACTATAATCTCTGCTATCATGGGCAGGAACAGCCATTACAGCGCCAGTACCATAACCAGCTAAAACGTAATCACCAATCCAAATTGGAATGTGTTTTCCAGTAAAAGGATGTTCAACAAATGAACCCGTTGGCACTCCTGTAATTTTATTAATATCAGCTTGACGTTCACGCTCACTTCTGTTTTTTGCTTGAGTTACATAAGCCTCAACATTAACTTTATTTTCAGGTGTTGTTAAGCTATTCACTAATTCGTGTTCGGGAGCAAGCGTTACAAATGATACTCCAAATATAGTATCAGGGCGTGTTGTAAAAACTTCAATGTCAAAAGATGAATTAGCAACTTTAAATTTCAAACTTGTTCCTTCACTTTTTCCTATCCAGTTTCGTTGTGCTTCTTTTAAACTATCAGTCCAATCCAATTTATCTAATCCAGTTAACAAACGTTGAGCGTAGGCTGTAATACGCATGCTCCATTGCTTCATTAATTTACGTTCAACAGGATAACCACCACGTTCACTGACACCATCTTTAATTTCATCATTTGCTAATGGGGTTCCTAATTGCGGACACCAGTTTACATAAGCTTCTCCTAAATAAGCCATTCGGTAGGCCATTAAAACATCTGACTTTTCTTTTTCAGAAAACGTTTGCCATTGTTGTGCCGTAAATGATTTTACATCATCATCACAATGTGCATTTATATTAGCATTTCCGTTCGCTTCAAATTCAGAAATTAAACTCGAAATGGTTTCTGCTTTGTTTGTGTTTTTATTGTACCACGAATTAAATATTTGAATAAAAATCCATTGTGTCCATTTATAATAATCAGGATTTGATGTTCTTACTTCTCTATCCCAATCAAATGAAAACCCAATTTTATCTAATTGTTTACGGTAAACAGCAATGTTGTTTTCTGTTGTAATTTTTGGATGTTGCCCAGTTTGGATTGCATATTGTTCGGCTGGTAAACCAAAACTATCATAACCCATTGGATGCAATACATTAAAACCTTTGTGTCTTTTAAAACGAGCGATGATATCAGAAGCAATATAACCTAATGGATGCCCAACGTGTAAACCAGCACCAGAAGGGTAAGGAAACATATCTAATACATAATATTTTTCTTTAGTTGAATCATCATTAGCAGCAAATGTTTTATTGTCGGCCCAAAATTTTTGCCAATTTTCTTCTATCTCTTTAAAATTATATTCCATCTTTTTTTATAAATCCTTAAATCTCAATTTATTTTTTTACAATTTAGCAAAAGCTTTTTCAAACCCTACGATTGTTTTTTCTATATCTTCTATTGTATGCGCTTCGCTCATAAAACCAACTTCATAGCCGCTTGGTCCCGAATAAACACCATTTTCTAATAATGCATGGTATAAACCTTTAAAATGTTTCATGCTTTCTGCATCAATATCTTCGGCGCATTTAATATGTTCTTTATCTGTAAACGCTAACCAAAAAATAGAACCAACTGTAAATATTTTAAAATTATGTTTTGTGTTTTTCGATAAGCCTTTAATTAACACTTGTGTTTTACGTTCTAATTCTGAATAAAAATTTGGCTTTAAGCATTCTGTCAATTGGGCAATACCAGCCGCCATCGCAACAGGATTTCCGCTTAATGTACCAGCTTGATAAACATTACCTTCAGGAGAAATGCTCGACATGATTTCTTTACTAGCACCATAAGCACCAACAGGAAAACCACCACCAATAATTTTACCATAGGTAATAATATCGGGTTTAATATCGTAATAACCAGCGGCGCCCGTAAAACCAACTCTAAAACCACTAATCACTTCATCAAAAAATAATAGGGTTTTGTTTTCGGTACAAATGTCTCTTAAAAATTGTAAGTAATCTTTGTCTTGCAACAACAATCCATTATTAGCAGGAATTGGCTCGATAATAATACAGGCAATTTGATCAGGAAATTGTTTAAACGCTTGTTCAACAGCTTCTTTATTATTTAATGCAACAACAATTGTATCATTCACAACGCTTTCGGGAACACCTGCAGAAGATGTGTTTCCAAAGGTTACCAATCCCGATCCAGCCTTAACTAATAAAGAGTCAGAGTGCCCGTGATAACATCCTTCAAATTTTAATATTTTATTTCTTCCTGTAAACCCTCTCGCTAAGCGAATTCCGCTCATTACAGCTTCAGTTCCGCTACTTACAAAACGTATTTTTTCGATGTACGTATTGTTAGTTAAAATAAGTTCGGCTAATTCATTTTCTAAACGTGTTGGTGCGCCAAAAGATGTTCCGTTACGCATGGTTCTTTCAACTGAATTTAAAACCATATCATTTGCATGACCTAAAATTAATGGTCCCCAACTTGCGCAATAATCGATGTATTCATTTCCATCGGCATCCCAAACATGAGAGCCTTTGCCTTTATCAATAAAAACAGGTGTTCCACCAACGCTTCTAAAAGCACGAACGGGAGAGTTTACTCCACCGGGAAAAAATTGTTTCGCTTTCTCAAATAATTTAACCGATTCCGAATTTTGCATATTAATAAATTAGATTGCAAAGATATGGGTTTGAGTTAATTTATTGCTTTATAATTTTAGTTTTATAGGTCAAATTATTCGTAAAAAAATTACTTACGCTTTTTGTATCTTTTTTCGTTACGAATAATGATTGGTTTTGAATTTGTATGGCTAACAAACTCAAAATCTAACTGTTTTTTAACCAAATCAGCACGCCGAACTTTTATCACAACCTTATCTCCCAAAGCATAAATATTACCAGTATTTCTTCCGACAACACGGTAATTATCAGCATCAAACGAATAATTATCGTCCTTCATATCTCTTAACGAAATTCTACCTTCACATTTGTTTTCTGTAATCTCAACAAAAATACCAAACTCAGTAACGCCACTAATAATACCATCAAATGCAATTCCAATTTTATCAGATAAAAATTCAACTTGTTTATATTTAATAGAAGCGCGTTCTGCTTCAGCAGCTAATTTTTCCATTTCAGAAGAATGCTTACACAATTGTTCTAACTCATCTGCTTTTAAATATAATTTATGATTTAATTTTGCTTCTAACAAACGATGAACGAGCACATCAGGATAACGACGGATTGGCGAAGTAAAGTGAGTATAATAATCAAATCCTAAACCATAATGACCAGAATTTTTGGTTGTATAAATTGCTTTTGGCATACTTCTCACTGCCAATAACTCAATCATGCTTTGCTCTTTTTTATCTTTTACATCAACTAATAATTTATTGATGGATTGTGCTGTTTTTTGTCTGTTACCAACCGCTACCGAATAACCAAAACGTTCAACAAAATTATTTAACTCTTGCAGTTTTTCATCTTTAGGTACATCATGTACACGATAAACAACAGCGTTAGCATTGCTTTTATCTTTTTGATGGTTCGTTTTTTCGTCGTCTTTAGATTGAGGTTTTCCTAAAAACTCTGCAACTTTTCTGTTGGCTAATAACATGAAATCCTCAATCAGTTTGTGTGCGTCCTTTTGTGTTTTAAAATAAACGCCCGTTGGAAGTCCGTTTTCATCTAATTCAAATTTAACTTCAGCCTTATCAAAAAAGATTGAACCTTTTGCAGTTCGTTCAGCGCGCAATATTTTCGCTAATTTATCTAGGGTAAAAATTTCATCTTTATATTCTCCAACACCTGTTTCAATAATCGTTTGTACTTCTTCGTAACTAAAACGATGGTCGCTATAGATGACCGTTTTTCCAAACCATTGATTTTGAATTTGAGCAAACTCGTCTAATTCAAAAACCGCACTGAAACAATATTTTTCTTCATGTGGACGAAGCGAACATGCAAAATTACTTAACACTTCGGGTAACATAGGAACACAACGGTCAACTAAATAAACAGAAGTTGCACGACTAACAGCTTCATCATCTAAAATTGTTTTTGGTTTTAAGTAATGTGTTACATCCGCAATATGAACACCAACTTCCCAATTTCCATTATCTAATAATTGTAATGATAAAGCATCATCAAAATCTTTTGCATCTGCTGGATCAATCGTAAAAGTTGTAATGTGTCTAAAATCACGACGTTTCGCTATTTCTTCAGGATAAATTTCAGTATTTAATTCTTTAGCTTCAACTTCAACTTTTGGATCAAAAACCATTGGCAAACCAAACTCAGCCATAATCGCATGAATTTCTGTTTCATGATCGCCAGCATTACCAAGTACTTCGATTATTTTTCCATTTGGATTATCAGAACCTTTTTTCCATTCAACTAATTCTACAACAACTTTTTGTCCGTTCTGAGCATTTAAAATATCTTGCAACGGAATAAAAAAATCAACATGTATTTTATTATAATCAGGAACCACAAAAGCAAATTTTTGATTAATTTGAATCGTTCCTACAAACTTAGTTTTCTTACGCTTTATGACTTCAACAACTTCACCCTCAGGTTTACCGCGATTTTTATTTGTGATATTTATTTTTACTAAATCTCCGTTTAGAGCATCTTTACTTCTTCTAAAAGGAACATACACATCTTGTGTTTCAGCTGAAATAATAACATAAGAAGCGCCTGAAGTTGTAAAATCTATTGTTCCAGATTCGTATGTTTTAGTTTCTTTAAATTGATATTTTCCAATTTCTTTTTCTACTACAAACCCCTGATGTTTTAATTCTTCAAGGGTTTCTAATAATGTAAAGCGGTCGCTTTCATTATCAATTTCCATTGCAGAGCCTAACTGCTTATAATTAAACGATTTTTCGGAATTATGTTTTAAAAACGTTAATACTTCTTCGAACAAATAACGTTTTGGTTGTTTTTTTGATTTTGCCATTTTTATAATCACACCAATGAGGTGTTACTGTAAAGATAACTAAATTGGCTTCAAATTTTATGTCTTTTTCAATTTATTATTTGTACCTTTAATTAGAATTATTTAATTAATAAAGATTAGAATAATAAAGTTATGTGTAATATAATCCCATATATGACATTTTGCAAATCAAAAACAACACATTTTTTTACAATAATTGCCTTATGCGTTATGAATTTTGCAATAGCACAAAACACAGTAAATCAAAAAACAAATAAAAATACGGTCTTTGTTACTCGAAAAACATTGTTAGAAAACTATGTAGGCACAAGGTGCGGTAATTGTCCCTTAGCCACGAAGACAGCCGAGTATATTGATAGTCTGTATAACAATGACGTATCTGTACTTACTATACACGCTGGTTTTTTTGCAACACCTAATGTTACTTATACCGTAGATTATAGAACACAAACAGGTAATGATTGGGATAGTATTTTTGGTATTTATAATTATGGCCTTCCGGCAGGAATGGTTAATCGAAAAGATTTTCCAGTAAACCACACAAAGAATAATGTTATTTGGCAATCAGAAGTAGCCAGTTTTGTTGGTCAACCCGCCGATGCAAAAATTAGACTTCATAAGGTATATAATTCAATTACTAGAATGCTTGATGTTGATGCAACAACTACTTTTTTACAAGCATTATCAGCACCATATAAAGTAATGGTTGTTTTAGCAGAAAACAATGTGATAACCCAACAGTTAAATTACACCTTGCCTATGGGTAGCCAACTAGATACTCATTACGTTTATAACCATATGCTACGCCAATCATTAACAGGAAGCCTTGGGCTAACATTAAATAGCGTTCCAACAATGACTAATGATAGTGTGTTAATATCAATTTTAAATTTCTCAATAAGTCCTTCTTTTAATGATAATAAAATAGATATTATAGCATTTGTATATAATACAGTTACATATGAAATTATTCAGGTAGAGCGAACTAAATTAAATTCATTTGCGGTTGGGGTAAAAGAATTATCAAATGGTTTCGCTATTAAAGTATACCCCAATCCAAGTAATGGTATATTTTCTATTACTAATAATATATTAAACAATACGTTTGAGGTTTCTGTTCATAATACATTAGGGCAATTATTGAAAACAGAAACAATGAAAAATAATACTAAATTTCCTCTTGATTTAAGGGGTTTTAGTACTGGTATTTATTATTTAACTATCTCTACTTCAGAATTTACTAGAACTTCAAAATTAGTGTTGGAATAATAATAGAGAGATGTAGTTTAAGTTCCTTCTTAATTATCTAGTCTCATTCTGTCCAAACCTTCGTTCCTTCGCTACAATTTTTGCATATATCAATTTCTTCGCGAGATTTTAAAATAGCTTTTCTAAAACTTTGATATAAATCAGATTGCCAAACAGTTTTAAAGCCATCTGCTTTTAAATCACCTAATTGATGTTTTGCATCTTTGTCGAAACAACAAGGCACAACTAATCCGTCCCATGTAATAACACAACTACTCCACATCCGCCAGCACTGATTCAATAATTTATTTTTAATGGAATAGGTCCCATCACTATTTTTTTTATACCGACTGTATTTGATGTTGTCCGGAATTAAAGGATTACCATTTTTAAAATCATACACTTGGGCCGTTTTAAAAACAACTTCATCAACTCCTAATTCGTTTGCCAAATTTTTTACATCAGTAAGCTGATGTTCGTTTGGTTTAACAACTAAAAACTGAAAAACAACATGAGGTGTTTTACTTTGTAATTCCTTTTTTGCTAAACTAATATTCTTTGTTCCTTCAATGACCTTGCTTAAGGTTCCACCAATTCGGTATTGTTGATAGGTTTCTTGAGTTGTCCCATCAATTGAAATAATTAATCTATCCAATTTACTCTCTACTGTTTTGCGAGCCATTTCTTGTGTTAAGTAATGTGCATTGGTAGATGTTGACGTATAAATTTTTTTATCAGAAGCGTATTTTACCATTTCTAAAAAATGAGGATTTAAATAGGGTTCGCCTTGAAAATAAAAAGTTAAATAAATTAATTCTTTGTAAACAGAATCGATGGTCTTTTTAAAAAACGTTGGCTCTAACATTCCTATTGGCCTGGTAAATTCTCTTAAACCGCTTGGGCATTCAGGACAGCGTAAATTACAACTTGTTGTAGGTTCAATTGCCAAGCTAATTGGATAGCCTCTATTTAAAGCTTGTTTCGTGTTTTTTGAAACATGGTAACTTAGCCAAACTTTAAACGCATTGTTCAACTTTTTGGCCGAAAGATTTTTTAATAGCTGTATGTTATTGGAAAATGACACTGTTTAAAGATAAAGTTTTTTATTTTGATAAGACTTTTTTCTTTTTTGTTAAATTTACAAACCAAAGAAATCAATCATGATTAAATACATAAACACATTAGAGTTTGCAAATCAACTTGATGCTCAAGATCCGTTAAACTCATACCGAAATAAATTTTACATTCCACAACACAATGGTTCTGATATGGTTTATTTTACTGGTAATTCATTAGGCTTACAACCAAAAACAACTAAAGAGTATATCCAACAAGAATTGAACGATTGGGCAACTTACGGTGTTGAAGGGCATTTTTTAGCAAAAAACCCTTGGTTGAGTTACCATGAAATACTAACTGATAAAACAGCTAAAATTGTTGGTGCACTGCCCACCGAAGTGGTTATGATGAACCAACTCACGGTTAATTTACATTTATTAATGGTGTCGTTCTATCGTCCTACAAAACCACGCTATAAAATATTATATGAAGCAAAAGCTTTTCCGAGTGATCAATATGCTTTACAATCACAAGTTAAATTTCATGGTTACGCACCAAACGATGCTATTATTGAAATTGCACCACGGGAAGGGGAATACGAGGTTAGACATGAAGATATTTATAAAGCAATTGAAGATAATAAAGATTCATTAGCATTAATTATGATTGGCGGCGTGAATTATTTTAGCGGACAAGTTTTTGACATGAAAGCGATTGTTGAGGCTGGACATAAAGCGGGTGCCATTGTTGGTTATGATTTAGCGCATGCTGCAGGTAATTTAAAATTAGATCTTCATAATTGGAATGTAGATTTTGCTGCATGGTGTTCTTATAAATACTTAAATGCTGGTCCAGGAAGTGTTGCCGGCGCATTTGTTCATGAGCGTCATCACAAAAGCACCGATATGCCAATGTTTGCAGGATGGTGGGGCCATGATAAAGAAACTCGTTTTAAAATGGATAAGGAATTTAAGCCCATTGAAACCGTAGAGCGTTGGCAAATGAGTAATGCACCAATTTTATCAATGGCTGCTTACAAAGCATCTTTAGATATGTTTGATGAAGTTGGAATGGAAAAATTGAACGAAAAAAGTAAAGAGTTAACTGCATACTTAGAATTTATTGTTGGAGAAATCAATAAAGAAAAAGATAATTGTTTAGAAATTATTACACCCAAAGCTAATAGAGGTTGTCAAATAAGTATTGTTGCACACGGCAAAGGAAAGGCATTATACAACAGTTTAATTGAAAACGGCGTTATACCAGATTGGCGTGAACCAAATGTGATTCGCTGCGCACCTGTGCCAATGTATAATTCATTTGAAGACGTGTTTAAATTTGGCGAGATTTTAAAATCTTTGCTTTAATTAAAGCGTTATTTTATATACTAGGCGTCAATAATAATGATTAAATTTGGCCTCAATTATGGCAGAAAATAATCAAGAGGAAGTTTCATTACAAATGTCGTTTATGCAACATTTAGATGCCTTGCGTTGGCACTTAGTGCGCAGTGCGTTTGCAATTGTTGTACTTGGCGTGACGTTATTTTGTTTTAACAACTTTTTGTTTGACACAGTAATATTTGGGCCATTAAAACAAGATTTTTTTTCTTATAAAGCCTTTTGTGCAATCGGACATAAAATTGGAGCAGGTGATGTCATGTGTATGACGATTAAACCCATGCAATTACAAACCCTTGCAGCTTCTGAACAGTTTTTTACACACATGTGGATTGCTATTTTAGGAGGGATTATTTTAGCTTTTCCTTATATTATTTATGAATTATGGAAGTTTATTAAACCCGCCTTAAAAAACACAGAATCTGCACCCGCTAAATTATTTGTTATAGTTGCATCTGTACTTTTTATAATTGGGATTTTATTTGGCTACTTTATTTTATTCCCAATGTCCTATAATTTTTTAATTAACTACAATTTGTCTGATGGCAATTTTGTGCACACACAAAATACACTTGATGATTATATTTCTCTTATCTCAACCATGACTTTAGTTTCTGGAATTGTATTTGAATTACCAATTATGGTTTATTTGCTTTCAAAAATCGGATTACTAACCCCAACTTTTATGCGCAACTATCGGAAGTATGCTGTTGTTGTTATATTAATTGTTGCCGCCGTAATCACTCCATCTCCAGATATTACATCACAAATGGTTGTTGCAATACCAATGTATTTACTTTACGAAATAAGTATTTTTGTAAGTGCTTATGTTGTGAAAAAGCAAGAAACCGTTTAGAAAACCCTGCGTGTTGCTTTTCTATGCGTTTTTTTATGAAGCAGCATCACGCTTCATAAATTTGTCTTAACAAAAAAACATCAGAAAATTAATGCCATTCTTAATTTTGAAAAATTAAATAAAATCACATTTTTTTATTAAATTCGTTCTCCGTTTTTTAACAAAAATTTAAAAACAGGGAATGAAACTGAACTATATAATATTATAGTTCAAAAAAATTAATTATGAAAAAATATCCTACATACAGCCAACTAAATTTATCTCAAATCACAAAAGATATTTTACAATCGTGGAAAGAAAAAAACACGTTTGAAAAATCAATCTCTACTCGCGAAGGAAAAAAGCCTTGGGTTTTTTATGAAGGCCCGCCAAGTGCGAATGGCCTACCCGGCATTCATCACGTTATGGGAAGAACCATTAAAGATATTTTTTGTCGTTATAAAACCTTACAGGGTTATCAAGTAAAACGTAAAGCCGGTTGGGATACACATGGTTTGCCAATTGAACTAGGTGTTGAAAAAACATTAGGAATTACAAAAGAAGATATCGGAAACAAAAATTCTTCGAAATATATTTCGGTTGAAGATTATAACAAAGCTTGCCGAAAGGAAGTGATGAAATATACAGATGTTTGGGAAAACTTAACGGATATTATGGGGTATTGGGTTGACATGAGTAATCCTTATGTGACTTATGATAACAAATACATTGAAAGCGTTTGGTGGCTATTACAAAATTTATCGAAAAAAGATTTATTATATAAAGGGTTTACAATACAGCCATATTCACCAGCGGCCGGTACTGGTTTATCTTCGCATGAATTAAATCAACCGGGTTGTTATAAAGACGTAAAAGATAGAACGGCAACAGTTCAGTTTAAATTAAAAGATACATCTAAACTTAAAGTTCAAAATTTAAACGGCGATGTTTTTATCATGGCTTGGACAACAACTCCATGGACACTAGCTTCAAACACAGCCTTAGCTGTAGGAAAAGATATTGACTACGTTTTTGTAGAATCATTTAACCCATTTAGCGGCTTACAACAAACTTTTGTTTTAGCAAAAGATTTAGTAAATAAATATTTTTCGGAAAAACATACTGACTTAAAATTTGAAGATTATAAAGTTGGAGATAAAAACATTCCTTTTAAAATTGTTGGTCATTGCAAAGGTTCTGATTTAGCAGGCCTTCAATACGAACAATTATTACCATTTGTAAAACCTGAAGGAAAAGCATTTGAAGTAATTATAGGTGATTTTGTAACTACAACCGATGGAACAGGAATAGTGCATATTGCCCCAAGCTTTGGCGCAGACGATTTTAGAGTTGCTCAACAAAATGGAATTGATTCCCTTACTTTAGTTGATAAGCGCGGGCGATTTGTTCCTGAAATACAAGATGGTGTTTTTCTTTTCGGAGAAGAATATGTGAAAGAAACTTATCACACAGATGCCGAAAAACAAATTGAATTTGAAAAACAAAAACAAGTTTTAGAAAGCACTAGTAAAATAAAAGAACTGAAAGCCTATTTAAGTGTTGATGAACGCATTGTTTTAAAACTACAAGAAGAAGGAAAATTATTTAAAAAAGAAACCTACGAACATAGTTATCCGCATTGTTGGAGAACCGATAAACCAATTTTATATTATCCTTTAGATAGTTGGTTTATAAAATCAACTGCCGCTAAAGACAGAATGATTGAACTTAATAAAACCATCAATTGGAAGCCGGAATCTACTGGAACAGGGCGTTTTGGTAATTGGTTAGAAAACTTAAATGATTGGAATTTATCACGTTCTCGTTTTTGGGGTATTCCAATTCCTATTTGGACAAGCGAAGATAAAACAGAACAACTTGTTATTGGTAGTGCTGAAGAATTAAAGAAAGAAATTGATAATGCAGTATCAAAAGGTGTAATGACTGAAAATCCATTAGCCAAATTTGAAGTAGGTGATTTTTCAAAAGAAAATTATAACACATTCGACTTACACAAACCTTATGCTGATAGTATTATTTTAGAAAAAAACGGTAAAAAATTAATTCGCGAAACTGACTTAATTGATGTTTGGTTTGATTCGGGAGCGATGCCATATGCACAATTGCACTACCCTTTCGAAAACAAAGAATTAATTGATAACAGAACTTCGTATCCAGCTGATTTTATTGCTGAAGGCGTTGATCAAACTCGTGGGTGGTTTTTTACACTGCACGCAATTGCAACAATGAACTTTGATTCGGTTGCTTATAAAAATGTAGTCTCTAACGGCTTGGTGCTTGATAAAAATGGTGTAAAAATGAGTAAGCGTTTAGGTAACGTTATTGACCCATTTGTAACTATCGAAAAATATGGTGCCGATGCTACGCGTTGGTATATGGTTGCTAACGCTGCGCCTTGGGACAATTTAAAATTTGACCTAGAAGGAATTGGCGAAGTTCAACGAAAATTATTTGGAACGCTATATAATACTTATGGCTTTTTTGCTTTGTATTCAAATGTTGATGGTTTCACAGTTGATACAAAAAACACAGTCCCTGTAAATAATCGAGCCGAATTAGACCGATGGATATTATCAAAATTAAATAGTTTAATTGAAGACGTAACTGAACAATTTGAAAACTTTGAACCACATAAAACTGCTCGTTATATTGAAGAATTTGTTGATGAACATCTAAGTAACTGGTATATCCGTTTATCTCGTCGTCGTTTTTGGAAAGGAGAAATGAGCGAAGATAAAAAAGCAGCTTACGAAACATTACACGAATGCTTAATGGTGTTATCAAAATTGATGAGTCCTATTGCTCCTTTCTTTTCTGATTGGTTATTTACTAATTTAAATGATAACACTTCTGAGATTGATTCAGTTCATATTTCTGAATTTCCAAAAGCAAACGGTCAAGTAATTGATTCAAGCTTGGAAAAACGCATGGAAATGGCTCAAAAAATTTCTTCCATGATTTTATCAATTCGTAAGAAAGAAAATTTAAAAGTTCGTCAGCCATTGCAAAAAATTCAAATTCCAATTTTGGATAATGAATTCAGAGAAAACATTGAAGCTGTTAAGGATATTATTCTTGCCGAGGTAAATGTAAAAGAGCTAGACTTTGTTACAGAAGCTGAAGTTCAAATTGTGAAAAATTTGAAACTAAATTTTAAAACATTGGGCAAAAAATGCGGCAAACACATGAAAACCGTTCAGGCATATGCAAACGATAATGGAAAATTAATAATTACTGAACTTGAAAAAACTGGCCAGTTTAAAATGAATATTGAAGGTGATGAAATTGTTTTAGAAGCTGAAGATGTAGAAATTATCCCTATTGATATTCCAGGATGGAAAGTTGCAAATAGTGGACAAATAACTGTTGCGCTCGACGTTACACTAAATGATGCTTTGCGTGAAGAAGGATTAGCCAGAGAATTGGTAAACCGTATCCAAAACCTTAGAAAAGAGACTGGATTGGCCCTAACCGACAAGATTTTAGTGAAAATTCAACAAAATGATGCTTTGGATACTGCCATTCAAAATAATTTGAGCTATATTTGCGCCGAAACTTTAACCGGCGATTTGCAAGTTGTACAAAATTTAACACTAACTACCGCAAATGCCGTTGAAGTTGATGAACTGGTCTCTACTCTTATTTCTATTGAAAAATTAAATTAATTTATTAAAAAAAGAATATGGCAAAGAAAATAGTTAAACCCGCTAAAAAAGCAAGCAAACCAGCTCCTAAAAAGGTTGTTGCAAAAAAACCAGCTCCTAAAAAAGTTGCTGCTAAGCCTGTTAAAAAAATAGCTAAGCCTGTTAAACCCGCTCCTAAAAAAGTTGTTAAACCTGCGCCAAAACCAATAGCGAAAAAGGTTGTTGCAAAAAAACCAGCTCCTAAAAAAGTTGTTGCTAAGCCTATTAAAAAAACAACTAAACCTACTAAACCTGCTCCTAAAAAAGTGGTGAAGCCTGCCCCAAAACCAACAGCTAAAAAAGTTGTTGCAAAAAAACCTGCACCAAAACCAGCCCCTAAAAAAGTGATAAAAAAAGTCCCGACAAGTACCGTAAAACCTGCAAAAATAGCTACTAAAAAAGTTGAACTAAAAGGAACAAAAAATGTTAGTAAACCAATAGCAAAAGGAAAACCAATTGATGCTATTGCAAAAAAATCTACGAAAAAATCAGCAAAACCAGCAAAATCAACTAAAAAAGGAAAAAAAAGTGATGATGAAGAGGATGACGTTGAACCTGAAGAAGAAGATGACTCTGATGTTGAGGTAAAAGATGATTATGACAAAGCTGATGAAGATGATGCTGTTGTTGACGTTGATTTAGACGAAGCTCCGGTATTAGATTTAGAAGGTGGCAGTATTCCTTTGGACGATGATGATGATGATGAAATTCCAGAAAAAAGAGGCCGCGGAAGACGTAAGAAAAACGAAGGCCGCTCATCTGGTTCTGAGACTTATATAAGAAACAGGCCTTTACATATTGATATTACAAAACCATTAGTTAAAAAACCTCAAGCTCCCCAACCTAAGCCGTTTTTAAATACAACTGATTCGCGTAGTCGTTATTCAGATAAAGAATTAACCGAATTTAAAGAATTAATATTTGGTAAATTAAAAGAAGCTCAACTAGATTTTGATTTGTTAAAACAAACGTTATCTAATGCAGATAATCATGGAACCGATGATACATCTCCTTCATTTAAATTATTAGAAGATGGTTCTGATGTTTTATCAAAAGAAGAAACTGCTCAATTAGCTATTCGTCAAGAAAAATATATTGTGAATTTAAAAAATGCTTTGATGCGTATTGAAAACAAAACGTATGGTATTTGTCGTGTAACTGGTAAATTAATTCCGAAAGAACGCTTACGTTCAGTCCCTCACGCTACTTTAAGTATTGATGCTAAATTAAGTCAGTAATATAGTTAATTCACTATCCGATTTTTTATTTCGGACATAAAATAAAAGGTTATCTTTACAAAAGATAACCTTTTTGCTTTTATAAGCTATATGCTAAAGAAATACAAACTTCCCATAATTACGATATTTACTGTATTGTTTATTGATCAATGTATTAAGCTATATATTAAATCACATTTTCCTACTGGTGAAGTTTGCCGCATTATTGGTGACTGGAGTCGCATAACATTTACTGAAAATCCAGGGATGGCATTTGGTTTAGAATTTGGCGGAAATTATGGGAAATTAGCATTAAGTGTTTTTAGAATATTTGCAGTAATTGTTGGGTTTATGTATATTAAAAAAATCGTAAACGAAGGCGAACACAAGGTTTTTATTGTTTGTGTTGCTTTAATATTGGCTGGAGCTTTAGGAAACATTTTAGATTCAGCTTTTTACGGTCTTATTTTTAGCGCAAGTAACGATTATGAAGTTGCCCAGTTTTTAATTCCACAAGGGGGTTATGCTGGCTTTTTGCAAGGACATGTTGTGGACATGTTTTACTTTCCAATGTTTGATGGGCAATTACCAAACTGGTTGCCAATATGGGGTGGTGAACATTTTGAGTTTTTTAGCGCTATTTTTAATTTTGCAGATATGGCCATATCTTTTGGTGTAGGAATTATTTTAGTGTTTCAAAAGTTTTTGTTTAAACCAAAGCCTAAAGCAGAATTACCAATATCATAAGTATACTAAAAAACAAAAAACAACGTTTTCCTATTCATTGAAACAACTTAAATACATATTCGTTTTTTGTATAGCATACTCACAACTCTTTTCTCAGCATAAAGAGGAAAGTGGGGTTAACCTTGCTAAATTTTATAAAAACAAAATGCACTTTGGGTTTGCGTTAGCCTACAATAGCACAAATTTTAAAATACATACCGTAAAAAATTCTTTATTTCCAGATACTTTAATTGGCACCACTAAATACGGAATGAAAACAGTTTACTCTTACTCTGATCCTGGATTTGCATTAGGAATAATTTCAGACTTTAGACTTCATCAATATCTCCGTTTACGTTTTACTCCAAATATTAGTTTTGCATCTCGTAGTATTCAATATACATTAGAAAATGCTAGACATGATAGTACAAAAATTTATAAAAAAACGGTTGAATCTACATTTCTTATTTTTCCGTTAGAATTAAAATTACAATCCAAAAGATTAGATAATTTTGGCGCCTTTGTATTAATTGGTGGTGGCTATTCTCTTGATTTGGCTTCTTCAAAAAAGCCTTCAAGTGCCGCTGGAGGTAATCAACTAGATGATGCCGTAAACTTAAAACGTGACGATTATTTTTTTAGTGGTGGGGCTGGAGTGGATTTTTATTTACAATATTTTAAATTAGGCTTAGAGTGTAAAATTATAAATGGCTCTAAAAACTTATTAAATAAAAGTCCAAATATATTTTCAAACAGCGTTGATAAAGTAAACTCGCGAATGGTTATTTTTTCTATCACTTTTGAAGGCTAATTTTAATCTCATTTTAACCTGAAGAATAAAAATCTTCCATTATGAAAAAAGAATTAAATCTTGCTGTATCGCCACACATTGCTTATGATGAGCAATTATTAAAACAAGAAGTTGCTGAACAACTATCCTTAAAACAGACTGAGACGTTCCATATAAAAATACTGAGACGTAGCATTGATGCTCGCTCACGAAACATAAAAATTAATTTAAAAATTGGCGTTTGGATTAATGAACCGATTAGTAACGAAGATTTAAATATTCATTACAAAGAGGTTACAACTTCAAATAAACACATTACAATCATAGGTGCTGGTCCGGCGGGATTATATGCAGCATTAAGGTGCTTAGAGTTAGGCATTAAACCTATTGTTTTTGAAAGAGGAAAAGACGTAAAAGCACGAAGAAGAGATTTAGCTGCTATTAATAAAGAACATATTGTTAACCCAGAAAGTAATTATTGTTTTGGAGAAGGTGGAGCCGGAACTTATAGTGATGGTAAACTTTACACGCGTTCGAGTAAACGAGGTGATATAGAACACATTTTAAAAACATTTGTTTTTCATGGAGCTGATGATGTTATTTTAGTTGATGCACATCCACACATTGGCACCAATAAATTACCACAAATAATTTCGAACATGCGCGAAACCATTTTAAAACATGGTGGCGAAATTCATTTCCAATATAAACTCGTAGACATAAATTATATAAACGATAAAATAACTTCAATCGTCATACAAAAAGCTGAAACAGAAACAACACAAGAACACAACTGCTCACATCTCATTTTAGCAACTGGGCATTCGGCAAGAGATATTTACGAATTATTAGATGCTAAAAAAATAGCCATTGAAGCTAAACCATTTGCTTTGGGTGTTAGAGTTGAGCATCCTCAAGAGTTTATTGATAGCATACAATACAGTTGCACTAGCACACAGGATGTAAATGCGAAAAGAGAATATTTACCCGCTGCGTCATATAGCTTAGTAAACCAAGTTGATGATTACGGCGTTTATTCATTTTGCATGTGTCCAGGAGGAATTATAGCGCCATGTGCAACAGCACAAAATGAAATTGTAACTAATGGTTGGAGTCCATCTAAACGAAATAACCCTTATGCTAATAGTGGTATTGTAGTAGGTTTAGAGTTACAGGATTTTGAAGCCTATAAACAATTTGGAGCATTAGCCGGATTACAACTTCAAAAAGAAATTGAGCAACGCGCATGGGCCATGGGAGGAAAAACACAAACAGCTCCAGCTCAAAATTTACAAGATTTTGTAACTAATAAAGTGAGTAATAAATTGATAGATTGTTCTTACCAACCAGGTACACAATCTGTAAACATCATGGATGTGTTAGGAAAAAAAATTGGCTCAACTTTACAACAAGGGTTTAAAGCTTTTGACAAAAAAATGAGAGGCTATGTTAGTAATGATGCCATTATTTTAGCAGTTGAATCGAGAACTTCAACACCAGTTCGAATACCAAGAGATAGAGAAACATTACAACACGTACAAATAAAAAATTTATATCCTTGTGCCGAAGGCGCTGGTTATGCAGGTGGAATTGTAAGCGCGGCAATGGACGGCGTTAATTGTGTAAATGCAATCAGTAAATTGTTTTATTAATCTTTAGGAATTATGAAGATGGATTTTGTTTATCGGCTTCTTTATCACTCATTGTTTGACGTTGTTTTTTATAAATATAAACCCCTCCCATTAATAAGGCCGCAAAAATAAACAAGCCTAACATTCCCCAAACTAAACCACCTGTAGATTTTACTATTACTAAAAAAACGATAGCAACTAAAAACACAGTTCCTAGTTCATTAAACAAACGAAGTTTAAAAGAACTAGCTGAAAAAACCCCTGCCTTTTGTTGCTTATAATAAGAATGACATTGCAAATGATATAAGGCTAATAATCCAACAAATATTAATTTCAACCACATCCAAGGGAACATTAAAATAGCGGGGTTTAAAGCAATCATCCAAGTGCCAAAAACAAAAGTTCCTATGGCAGATGGCCAAGTAATAATAAACCAAAGTTTTCGCTGCATCAAAATAAGTTGAGTGGTTAAAATACTTTTTGCGGGCTCTTCTTTTTCGTAAGCTTCTTTAGTATATATAAATAACCTTACCATATAAAACAAGCCAGCAAACCAACATACTACAAAAATAACATGAAGTGCTTTGATATATAAATAGTCCATAATGATAATATTTCACACAAAGGTAGTATTTTTACGGTCACAAATAAATAACAAAAATCACTATGAAAGGTAAAACGGCAAAAGAATCATTAACCATAAACACAGAAGTTGTATTACCAAATGATACAAATCATATTGGAAATTTATTTGGTGGTAAATTATTACAGTGGATGGACATCACATCTGCAATTGCGGCCGGAAGACATTCGAGCAGGGTTGTAGTTACGGCGTCAATTAACCATGTGTCTTTCGACAATCCAATAAAACAAAATTCAGTTGTTACACTAGAAGCAAAGGTTTCTAGGGCATTTACAAGTAGTATGGAAGTGCATATTGATGTGTTTGTAGAAGATAGAATAACTGGTAAAAAAACAAAATGTAATGAAGCCATTTTTACTTTTGTTGCAATAGATCAAAACGGGGCTCCTTTGCCCGTTCCTGAATTAATACCAGAAACAGAAGAAGAAAAGAAAAGGTATGAAGGTGCATTGCGCCGCAGACAACTATCGTTAATATTAGGCGGAAGAATGAAACCTGACGACGCTACTGAATTAAAGGCTTTATTTACTAAAGATTAATATTACTAAAATTAATTTCGTTCATACATTTAAAATGCCCTTTTGGGCATTTTTTATATCCAAGTTTAGAACATGGTCTACAAGATAAATTTTTAACCTCAACAATTTGAGATTGCTCTCCAGCCAAATAAGGCCCCATACCAAATTCTGGAATTGTATTTCCCCAAACTGAAATGATGTCTTTTTTATAAGCAGCAGCAATATGCATAAGTCCGGTATCCGAAGTAATAACCTTAACCGATTGATTGATAATTGAGGCCGATTGATTTAAATTTAACTTTCCGCAAAGATTTATGGTTTTTAATTTATGAGTATTAAAAACACTTTCAGCAATATTAAAATCTTCTTTTCCTCCTAACAAAACTAAAGGCAACTTGCTTTGTAAACAAATCTCATTTAGTTTATTTGTTGGGATTTGCTTTGTAAAATATGAACCACCAACAACTAATGCGTTATAACCATTTAAAAAATCAGACGGAAGCGTATCCGTTAAGTTTATTTCATCTTTTGTATTTATAAAATAGTCTAAACCATTGTTATCATTTATTAAGCCAAGCTTTTTAATGGTTTCGAAATATCTATTTACAATATGTTGAGCTGGTAACTTATTAATTTTGAAAGTGGTGATTAAAAACTTCTCCCAATTTAACTTATTATAAGAATAACTTTTAGCGCCTAACTTTCTCTTGAGTTTAAGCGTTCTTACATTACGATGCAAATCGATAATGTAATCAAAGTTTTCTTTTTTTAAAGCAGGAATAACTTCGCTTATATCACTTTTAATGGTGTGTAAAACATCTATGTAAGGATTACAATCTAAAACAGATTTGAAGTTTTCTTTTGTCAGAAAGTGTATTTCAATATCATTTATTTGCTTCTTTAAACATCTAATAATTGGTGTTGTTAAAACAATATCTCCAATGGAACTAAACCGAACAATTAAAACTTTCAAGATTATGCAGAAACTAAATGATACTCAATAATTTTACCCGTTGAATCAATAATTCTTAACCACATTTCGTCTTCAAATAACTTTAGAATTTGGCACGAACTTGAGCTTGGTAATGTTCCAGAGGAAATAGAAACAGGTATTAAATTGAGCGCCTTCTTGTTTGAAGCTAAGTTCCAGTTTCCATACTCTGTTGTAGTTACATTAGTAGAAAACACACGAACAACCTTTATTATTTTATATTCACCATCTTTTGATGTTATAAAAGAAAAATTTGTGAAAACATTATTAAAATTTGTTGTTAAATCAACGTTGTTTTCTAAATACTTAGATACCTTCCAGCTGTTTATAATACGAGCTTTTTTGGTTCTAAAGCTAATACTAGGGCCTTCTGGATATTTTTTACATTCTGTTAACAACAACGCTGATGTAATTATGCAAAATAATACGAATAGTTTCTTCATGATTAGTAAATTTGTTTCTCAAAAATACTAAAAAATAATTAATGTTTATAGATACACATACACATCTTTATTCGGAAGAGTTTAATGAAGACAGAACAGCGGCAATAAATACAGCCATTAATAATTCTGTTACAAAATTATATTTACCAAATATCGATTCCAATAGCATTGATGGTATGTTGCAACTTGAAAAAGAATTCCCTGATAATTGTTTTGCGATGATGGGGCTTCATCCTTGCTCTGTAAAAGAAAATTATTTAGACGAATTAACCATAGTGAAAAAATGGTTAGATAAACGCAAGTTTATTGCTATTGGCGAAATTGGGATAGATTTATATTGGGACAAAACATTTATTACCGAACAAAAAATAGCTTTTAAGAAACAAATAGATTGGGCATTAGAATATAAATACAGTATTGTTATTCATTGCCGAAACGCTTTTGATGAGATTTTTACAATACTTCAATCATATTCAAAATTACCTAAGGGCATTTTCCATTGCTTTAGTGGAGATGTTGAACAGGCACAAAAAATTTTAGCATTAAAAAATTTCAAACTTGGTATTGGCGGTGTTGTAACATTTAAAAATTCAGGACTCGATAAAGTGGTTGAAACTATAAGTATAGAAGATATTGTATTAGAAACAGATTCTCCTTATTTAGCCCCAATGCCTTATCGTGGTAAAAGAAACGAAAGCTCTTATATCCCTTTAATTGCAAAAAAAGTAGCTGAACTAAAAAATATATCTATTGCAGAAGTAGAAAATGTTACTACAAATAACGCAAATTTTATTTTTGAAAATAAATAAATTCATATCAAATCCAATTGTTAAAACATTAGTTTACGCAAATGTATTTATCTCAATTTGTGCTTTAGCACAAGTAATTGTAACATATGTTGTGTTTTCAATTCCTGTAAATTATAACAATAATGCTTATTTAGCATTTGTTTTTTTGTCTACATACTTGCAATATAATGTTCAGCGTGGTTATTTAATTAACCAAAACAATTTAAATACTGAACGCTCACAATGGCTCGTTAAACACAAAAAAACATTACTCATTAGCGTAGCGGTTTGTTTAATTATAGTGTTGTTTTTGTGTAATAATTTAAGTTCAACCTCTATAACAATAATGGTTGTTGCTGAAATAATTTCAACGCTATATTATTTACCTCCATTTAATTTACGAAAACACGGTTATATAAAACCATTTCTAATTTCGGGCATTTGGGTTATTAGTTGCTCTGCAGTTCCATTAATTGAAAATAATATACTAACTAGCCACAGTACTTGGTTTTTAATTTCACAGTTTTGTTTTATTTCTGTGTTGTGTTTATTGTTTGACTTAAAGGATAGTGTTGAGGATTTTTTGAATGGCGTTAATACGTATGCAAATAAATTTGGAACTGTAATTACAAAATTTATTTGCTTAATAATTTTAGTGATAGGAAGCGTATCGTTTTATGTTTTTACCCAAAACCTATATTTACAAATTGCAATGAACCTAGTTCTTTTTGCAACAGCATTAACCGTTTTAATTAGTAAAGAAAAATCTCACGGCTTTTATTACTACTTATGGATTGACGGATTATTAATACTACAGGGAATTGTGTTTTATTTTGTAATTAAAAATAACGAGATCCAACTAAATAGTTTGTTACATAATCTGTAACACCTTCCTCTAAAGAAGTAAATGGCTTATTATAACCTTGGCTAATTAATTTACTCATATTCGCCTCTGTAAAATATTGATACTTATCTCTAATATCAATTGGCGTATCAATAAACTCAATATTTACAGGCTTGTTTAATGCATTAAATGTTGATGTTGCTAAATCTAAAAAAGTACGTGCTTTTCCACTTCCTAAATTATAAATACCGCTTTTTAAACTATTTGTATAAGAATAATATAAAACCTCAACTAAATCTTTTACATAAACAAAGTCGCGTAATTGTCCACCGTCTGTAAATTTTGGATTATGGGATCTAAATAGTTTTACAAAACCTTTTTCTTTTATTTGATTATAGGAATGAAAAATAACGGAAGCCATTCGTCCTTTATGAAATTCATTAGGACCATAAACATTAAAAAATTTAAAGCCAATCCATTTAGGCGGCGTTTCATTTTGTAGAATTGCCCATTTATCAAAATCATTTTTACTATCTCCATAAGGATTTAATGGCTTCAATAACGGAATGTTTTTTTCGGTATCATCATATCCAAATTCACCTAAGCCGTATGTTGCGGCAGATGAAGCATAAACTAAAGGGATTTTATTTGAGGCACATGTTTTCCAAATAGATTTTGTGTAATTTAAATTAAGTTCATTAAAAACATCAACATTAAATTCAGTTGTATCTGTTCTGGCACCAATATGATAAATGAAGGAAACATCTGTAGGATTTCTTTCAAACCAAGTTAAAAACTCAGAACGCTCTATGCATTTTGAATATTTTTTATTTAAAAAATTCTTGTTTTTTTCTTCAAATGAAAAATCGTCCACTAATAATATATCAGTAATTCCTTCGCCGTTTAATTTAGACAATAAACAACTTCCAATAAAGCCCGCGGCACCTGTAATTACAATCATTTTATTAGTTAATAACCGTTAGCTTTTTTACCGTTTTAAATTCTTTTGTTGAAACCTCAACACTATAATTACCTTGCTGTAAATTAACAATAACCAATTCGCGAGACACTTTTCCCGCATCTTCAAATTTAGATTCTGTATAAACTAATTCGCCTAACATATTATAAACCGAAATAGTTACTAATGCATCCGTTTTTAACTCATAGCTCAACTGACATTGCGTTGTTGCCGGATTAGGGAATATATTAAATTTAAAATCTGGCTTTGTTTGTTCTTTAATTCCAACGCTTTCAGAGAGCGATGTTAATTTTGTTTCAGAAACATTTAATACAGTTCTTTTCTTAGGATCAACATTATATTCGGTAAGCACGCCAATTAAATAAATATTATCCTCATGATACCTGTATTCTGTTCCTGCTGGTAATGCCAATGTATAAGTATACGGCTTTGAATATGTTTGTCCCATTGTAGAGCCACTTAATGGAATAATTCCAGCAACGCCATAGGGGCCTCCTAAAATCGTGTCTATAACGTATTGGTGCTTATACCTGTTAGCGCCCATTATAAAGGTTGTTGGGTTTAAATAATTTCCATATTGATAATATGGAGATGATGGAATGTTGTATAAATAACTATACTGATTCCAATTATTATCTAACAAACTATCCGCAACTGCACCAAACACATTATTTTCTTTAACGTATAAATTCAAACGGTAATCCCCTTTCACATCACCCAAAAAGGAAGTAGAAACAGTTGCATTAATTGCTCGCGTTACTGTGTTATAGCTAATACCTGTTAATGTAACGGTTGCGGGCACAACCATTGATTGACGTTGTGTAATAAAAGCATTCCAATTATTTCTTTCAATTGAAACTTCTGAATTAGAAGAAAACAAGTATTGATCTATTGATGCCGAAGGAAAAACCTTTGCATAATCAGTAATAAGGTTGTCTACAAAGCTTGTACTCATATTATCATTATCATGCAATGAGGCTACTACAACATTTGAGTTTGTATATATAGCATCCTTTAATTTTAATTGCCCGTCCGGACACCATCCGCACCAAGCTCCAGTAAACTCTTCAACTAAAACTTTTTTTTGTGGCACACTACTAGATATCGTTAATGAACCAATAATTGTATCGTTAGTGTTTAGTTGGTCTGCAAATCCATTTACTAACGTTACCCAAATTTTTAATGTATTATACGCTGGTGTAGAAGTAATAAAAGGAACAGAAAAATTTATTAATTTACTATCTAAATAAGAAAGTGGAGAGGTAAGGGTTTGTGTTTCTGTAATTGTTGGATTTGACCCCATTTTATAATTAATCAATAAGGATGTAACCGGAGTAAATCCATTGTTTTTAAATGTTGCAGAAACAGTATTGCTAATAGCAACCGAAGAATATTTATACGTATTATTTGTTGTTGTTGAAACGTCGTAAGCATTAGGAATATTTTTTACAATAATATCATCAATCCATAATTGATATTTATCTGTTGAGTTATTTCGAAATGCAATGCGAATGTTTTGCCCAGCATATGCCGCTAAAGATAAACCACGAGCTTGCCAAGTATTCTTTTCTGCATTAATGCTAAATACTTTATTTGCTGGAATAAAATCTCCAACAACAGGTGTTGATGAGGTGTTTGTTGTAACGTATACTTCGTAACCATCTAAATAAGTTGCATCGGGCGCCATTGCATCCCACATTAAAACTGTATTGACTGCTATAGAATTAATTGTTGGTGTTATTAACCACGAATCAGCAACTCCAACAGGTTTTAACCAAGAAGTAGAAACCGCAAAAGTATCTGTTTGATTTGCTTGTTTGTAAGATAAAAACCCTTTTAGTTTTTGTCCATTTGCTCTAAAAGGATAGTTGCCAGTTAAAGTATCTGCAACCTTTGCTCCATTATTAATGACAAACATTGCCGCGGGAACATCATTAAATAAATAGGTTTCCGTTGTGCTTCCAGAAGAAAAGGTTCCGCTATTTAAACTTAGTGTATTAAATCTTTCGGAATATAATGTTTGTGTTTTTGCAATTAAGCAAACTACCGAAAAAGAAATTAGAAATATGTATTTATGACGCATGTAATAAAATTATAAAAGGTTGATAAATCGTCAGCCTTCCACAAAAATAAGATTTTAAATTAACTCTATTATTTACTTACAACTAATTTTTGGTTTATTACGCCATTATTAGTTAAAATCAAAATGGAATATACTCCAGAAGCATAATCAGAAGTGTTAATCTTTATTTTTTGTTGGCCCGCCTTTAATTTTTCGTTATGATTTATTATAACTATCTGTCCAATATTGTTTGTAATAACAATATTAATACTTGATGGCCTTTCTAAATCAATGCTTAATGTAGCTTCGTTAACCGAAGGGTTTGGATATAAAACAGCTTGCTCTTTTGTGTTTTTTAATTCCTTAATGCTTGTTATGCCGGCAACAACATGAATAATATATGTAAGCGTATCAAATTGAAACACACCGTTTTTTAATGTATATTTTAATGTATTTATTCCTTCTACTTTTCCTGCATAATGATGAAACTTTATCCAACCAGTTTCGCCTGGTGCTAATATTGGTAAATCTCCTGAAAAAGGAAGGTTTAAAAAACAAATACCGCTATTACATAATTCAAATCTAGAATCAATTAATGTGTCAACTAAATCTCTTCGCCATTTTAAATTTAAATTTACAGTTCCTGTATTAGTTACCTCAATTCCACCAAAATTACTTTCGCTAGTGTCTAAATATGTAATGTATGTTTTTCCTGGATTAAAACTATACGTTTGGCCAAATAATTTATTTTGAAAAATAAAACATACTATAAATAAACAAATTACCGAATATATATACTGAAACTTTATCATGCTTTAAATTTAGTTAAAATAAAAGAAGGCCGGCAGAAATGCCAGCCTTCTTATTAAAATATAT
>CAIYSA010000343.1 GCA_903928655.1 uncultured Bacteroidota bacterium | reverse complement strand
ATTTTTTAATTTCCTCTTCAACTTCTTGTTTTAAAATGCCGGAACCAAAGTGTAAAAAAACAAAATCACTGCGAGTCAACGATAATTGATGTATTGCTCTAACCAGTGTAATTGGATCTTTATGAGGAACAAGAGCCGCTGTTGTGGCAATTATTTTTTTTTCTGAATAATTGTTTTTCTCCAAAAATTCTTTTGCTCTCACTTTATTTAGAATTTTAGGAACAGCCACATCACTAATTACCTCAACATTTGGAACTCCAAAATTTTTAAGAATTATTTTTATTGCATTTGAAATTGCAATTACTTTAGTGGTGCTTTTGTATTTAAATAAGGTCAGCTTTCCTTTAGGAACAAAATCAACACGGCGCGTATAAACTAAAGGCACTCTAAAAAATAATTTAGAAAACAAAGCGTGAAATTGATTTGAGGCCGTTTGCGTATGAATCATATCATATTTGCCAACACTCAATAACATAAACCAAATGGCACCAAGGTTGTTTTTTATTTCAACAACCTTAATGCCTTTTTCTTTAGCGTGTTGGCTTAATGGAAAACCTTTTAAACATAAAAGAGTGACATCATGTTTTAACTGAATTAATCCTTCAGTATTATAAATAGTTTGTCTTTCGCCACCGCGCCAAGATTTTTCAGTATTTACTTCAAGTATTTTCATTAATAAGTATGCAAGTTGCACATAATTAATATAAACTAAAAATGAATATTTCGATTTTTATCCCGAAGTTTGTTACTGTTAAAAATGGAAAACTTAAAAAATAAAGTCATTTGGATAACCGGAGCATCTTCTGGTATTGGCGAAGCTTTGGTTTATGAATGCGCAAAAAATGGTGCTAAGATAATTTTATCTGCACGAAGAGAAAATGAATTACAGCGTGTTGCAGCCACTGCCAATTTAACAAACGAAAATAGTTTAATATTACCCTTTGATTTATTGGATACTTCAAAAGCAGACGAATATATTAATACAATAATTCAAAAATTTGGGAGGATTGATTTATTAGTTAATAACGGAGGGCAAAGTCAAAGAGCAGAAGCAATAAACACTTCAGGTGAAGCTGAAAAAAAATTATTTGAAATTAATTATTTTAGTGCAGTTAATATATCAAAAGCTGTTTTACCTTATATGTTAAAACAACAATCCGGTAAAATAATTGTAATCAGTAGTATTGCCGGAAAATTCGGCTTCTATTTAAGATCAACTTACTCTGCCGCAAAACATGCGTTGCAAGGCTATTTTGAAAGTTTACGATTAGAAGTTGAAACAAAAGGTGTAAGTGTTTTAATTGTTTGTCCGGGAAAAGTCAAAACATCTATTTCTCTAAATGCTGCAATTGAAAATGGGAAGGTGCATAATAAAATGGATGAAAGTCATGAAAATGCGATGACGCCTGAAGTTTGTGCGAAACAAATAATCACAGCTATTTTAAAAAACAAAGAAGAACTATTTGTTGGCGGAAAAGAATTATTGATTGTAAAAATTAAACGATTCTTTCCTCGTTTATTTAATATCTTAATTAGGAAACAAAGTCCTTATTAAAAATGGCCTGCTTCAATCAGTTTGATTGCTCTTTCTATCATCATATCTTCGCCTTCAGGGTCATATTCGGTTTTCATATTACTACCAAAAATACGTGCCACACTTTGCCACATAAAGGCATTAAAACCACCACGCATTTGTTTAACAATTTCAAAACTTGTAGTTCCAGTTTCTCTATCAATTAATTTTAAAAGAATTTTACCTTGTGTCATTGATAAACTTTTAAGTTCTTCTTCAAAGTCTGCTTTCAGTTCTTTTTCAATGATTTTCACATATGCTTTTTTAGCTTTTTCTGTAGGTAATTTTGATAAAATTAAATCATACTCTTTTAATTTTGCTGCAGCTAAAATGGCATAAGGATACACTTTTTTCACATTGTATTTTGTTCGAGTCCATGCTTCATATTGCTTTTTTGTTTTGTAAGAGTATTCAGCAATTATATATATTTCTTGCAGCCAGATTGAAGCAATGGTATCTCCGTTATAAATCTCGGCCCGAACTTTATATAAAAATTTAGGTTTTTCTGTTGGCACAACAACATCCTCTTGTGAAAAAGCACAAAAAAAACCAAGGCAAATAAATGCGATTAATTTTAACTTAGATATCTGGTTAAATGCCATTTTATTATTAATACAAAAAACAAAAAAGGTAACCTTAAAAGCTACCTTCTTTTATTTAGTTCATATAAAGATAAAGCTTTAAACTCGGTTCAAACGCCATTTTGATTTGTGATTTTGTGAAGAATTAACAGTTTCCGATTTAGAACTATTCAAATTTGATACCACAAATGCTCCAAAAATAGAAGCTACTTCTTCTTCATCCTTTTTAGATTTATTAAGCATTTCTGGTTTAAAATATTTTGGAATAAAACCTGTATCAAAATTTCCACTTACAAAGGCTTCGTGTTTTAAAACAAATGAACAAAACGGTAATGTTGTTTCTACGCCTGTGATTGTGTAATCTTGAATGGCGCGCAACATTTTTTCAATTGCTTCTGTTCTATCTTTTCCGTGAACTATTAATTTTGCAATCATTGGATCGTAAAAAATAGGAATATCCATTCCTTCTTCAAATGAATCGTCAACACGAACACCAGGACCCGAAGGAATACGGTATGTTTTTAAATTTCCAATATCAGGTAAAAAATTATTTGTTGGATCTTCGGCACACACACGTACTTCAATTGAATGTCCATTTATTTTCAAATCATCTTGAGTCATTGATAATTTTTCACCACGAGCAACTTTGATTTGTTCTTTAACTAAATCCAAACCTGTAATCATTTCAGACACTGGATGTTCAACTTGCAAACGTGTATTCATTTCTAAAAAATAGAAATTCATTTTATCATCTAACAAAAACTCAACAGTACCTACTCCACTATAATCACAAGCCTTTGCAACATTAACGGCGCATTCGCCCATTGCTTTTCTGAGTTCTGGAGTTAAAACGCACGATGGAGCTTCTTCAATTACTTTTTGATGACGACGTTGAATACTACATTCACGCTCAAATAAATAAACACAATTACCATGATTATCCGCTAACAATTGTATTTCGATATGACGAGGGCCAGTAGCATATTTTTCAATAAAAACAGCACCATTTCCGAACGCTGAAATAGCTTCACTAATAGCCAATTTCATTTGCTCTTCAATTTCACTTTCCTTTTCAACAAGTCGCATTCCTTTGCCACCACCGCCAGCAGAAGCTTTTATTAATAAAGGAAATCCAATTTCTTTAGCTAAACGAGTAGCTTCAACAATATCATCAATAGCTCCTTCAGAACCAGGAATCATTGGCACATTATATTTTTTTGCAGTAGCTTTTGCGCTTAATTTATCACCCATTAAATCCATTGCTTCTGCACTTGGACCAATAAAAGTAATACCAGCTTTTTTAACTTTCCTTACGAAATCAGCATTTTCAGATAAAAAACCATAACCTGGATGAATAGCATCAACGCCTAATTCCTTACAAATTTCAATAATTTTATCACCTTGTAAATAGGATTGCGCACTTGGCGGAGGACCAACACAAACAGCTTCATCAGCATATCTAACAAATAATGCATTTCTATCTGCTTCACTGTAAATTGCTACGGTTTGTATGCCCATTTCTTTTGCACTACGCATAACACGTAAAGCAATTTCTCCTCTATTTGCAATTAATATTTTTCTCATTTTGTTGTTCTAAAATCTGCTACAAAATAAAGAAAAAAATATTGTTAACCAAAGAACTAATAAACGTGTTGTCCACCGTTTATGCTATAATTAGCATAAACCATCTATTCCACTTATAGTTAAAACTACACATTTTTTAAGTTTTCTATGATGTCATGATTATTAAAATCGATTAAAGCGTAGAAAAAATCAAATGATTTTTTCTACATTCATTACTGTTGCTTCACCTCTAATGCAAACTTTGCCTTTTTCTTTATCTTTTATTACCGTTAGAATAACTGCTGTATGTTTATCCTTAATTATTTCAATTACCTTGAATTCCGCTATATAATTTATTTCAACATACATTGGCCTTAAAAAATCAAGAGATTGTTTTAAATAAATAGTTCCTTCGCCAGGAAACAAAACACCAAAAACTTTGCTAAATAAAGCAGCACCAAGCATACCATGAATTATCGGTTTTTTAAAAATTGTGTTTTCAGCAAATTCATGACTTATATGTAATGGATTTTTATCCCCTGTAACTTCTGCAAAACGATTAACTTCATCTTGCGAAAATTTAAAATCATGACTATAAGTTTGTCCAATTTCGATCATAAAAAAGATGCAATTAAGATATAGAAAAATTATAAATCCAAATTTACTAAAAAAATCTTATCGATTTAGATGGAATAAAGCTAAATACCAAAACAAAAAAACCTAAACTATTGCTAGTAAAGGGTTTGTAATTTTTATTTGTGGAGAATATCGGATTCGAACCGATCACCTCTTCACTGCCAGCGAAGCGCTCTAGCCAAATGAGCTAATCCCCCGTTTTTATTAGTGCTTAATTTTTAGTAATTAGTTTTAAATTTAAAACTAAACAATCAATTCTAATTACAGCTTAGCTTTAATTTCTACTAAATCGTACCCTTCAATAATATCATCAACTTTAATGTCGTTGAATCCATCAATATTTAAACCACACTCATAGTTGGAAGTAACTTCTTTTACATCATCTTTGAAACGTTTTAATGAACCTAAGCCGCCTGTAAATAATACGATGCCATCACGTATAACCCTAATTTTGGTATTACGCATTACTTTACCATCTAATACATAACAACCAGCAATAGTTCCTACTTTAGTAATATTAAACACTTCACGTATTATTATATTACACACCGTTTTCTCTTCAAACTCAGGCGCAAGCATACCTTCCATGGCTGCTTTAATTTCATTAATTGCATCATAAATAATTGAATATAAACGAATATCAATTTCTTCAACTTCAGCTAGTTTACGAGCAGTAACAGATGGGCGAACTTGGAAACCAACAATGATTGCATTTGATGCACTCGCTAACATAACATCTGTTTCACTAATAGCACCTACTGATTTATGAATAATATTGATTTGAATTTTTTCAGTAGATAGTTTTAATAATGAATCAGATAATGCTTCAATAGAACCATCCACATCACCTTTAACAATTACATTTAATTCTTTAAAGTCACCAATCGCTAAACGACGACCAATTTCATCTAATGTAATATGTTTTTGGGTTCTGATACCTTGTTCACGTTGCAATTGTAAACGTTTATTAGCTAATTCGCGTGCTTCACGCTCATCACTCATTACATTAAATTTATCACCAGCTGTTGGCGCTCCATTTAATCCCAATAACTGAACCGGCATTGATGGGCCAGCTTCTTTTACATTAACGCCATGTTCATTAGTCATAGCCTTCACTCTACCACTATGGCAACCTGCCACAACAATATCACCAACACGCATTGTTCCTTTTTGAACTATAATATCTACAACATGCCCTCTTCCTTTATCTAGTTTTGCTTCAATTACAGAACCCGATGCTTTAACTTTTGGATTTGCTTTTAATTCTAAAATTTCAGCTTCTAATACAACTTTTTCTAATAATAAATCAATGTTTTTACCCATTTTAGCAGATATTTCTTGACACTGAACTTTTCCACCCCACTCTTCAACTAAAATATTCATTGCTGATAAAGCTTCACGAATTTTATCAGGATTTGCTCCAGGTTTATCAATTTTATTAATTGCTATAATCATTGGTGAACCCGCAGCTTGCGCGTGGTTAATTGCCTCTTTTGTTTGAGGCATCACACTGTCATCAGCAGCAATTACAATAATTACAACATCGGTTACTTTTGCACCACGCGCACGCATTGCCGTAAATGCCTCGTGACCAGGTGTATCTAAAAATGTAATAGATTTACCACTATCCATTTTTACATTATAGCTACCAATATGCTGAGTAATTCCACCTGCCTCACCAGCAATCACATTTGATTTTCTTATATAATCTAATAATGATGTTTTACCATGATCAACGTGACCCATTATAGTAACAATTGGTGGACGCTCAACTAAATCTTGAGGATCTTCAGCTTCTTGTTCTTCAATTGCTTCTTGAACTTCAACACTTACAAACTCAGTTTTAAACCCAAATTCTTCAGCTACAATTGCTAGTGTTTCAGCATCTAAACGTTGATTAATAGAAACAAACATTCCTAAACTCATACAAGTAGAAATAATTTGTGTAACAGAGACATTCATCATTTGAGCTAATTGATTAGCTGAAACAAATTCAGTTACTTTTAATGTTTTCTTTTCTAAGTCTGACGCTTCTTGTTCATCAGCCATTTTTTCTCTTACATCATCACGTTTATCTCTACGATATTTTGATGTTTTAGATTTAGATCCTTTATTACTTAAACGAGCTAAAGTCTCTTTTATTTGTGCTTGAATTTCAACATCTGTAAGTGCTGGTCTTGCTTCTCGAGCAGTAGGATTACGTTTTGCTTTAGGGTCGCCGTATTTTTCTTTGGCTCTATCTTTAGCTATTTGCGCTTGTTCTGTACCGACTTTTTTAATTTCCTCTTGGCTCATTCCACCTTTTCGGATACGCTTACGTTTTTTCTTATCAGCAGCAGAACCAACTGGAGGGGTAATCTTTTGAGGCACTTTAACTACAGGTAATTCGATTTTACCCATTATTTTTGGTCCTTCAAGTTTTTGATAAACAGTTTCATGAAAAACCTCCTTTACCTCTTCTACTGTTTCTATTGGAGCAATAATAGGAGTAGCAACAGGTAAATCAACTGGAGCAATAGTTACCACTTTTTCCTCTTCAATTTTTTTCTTTTCTTTAATTGCTCGAACTTTTTCTTCCTCTATTTTAACCTCAACCTCTTTTTTAGTTTTTTTGTCGGGCTTTGTTTTTGAGTTTATTGTAGATAAATCAACGGTTCCTAATACTTTCGGTCCTGTAATAGCGTGGCTAGTTTCTTTAATTTCTGAAGTTTCTTCAATAGGAGTAATTGGAATTTCTAAAGCTTTTTTTGTTGCGGCTTTCGCTTCCTCTCTGGCTTTATCTTCAGCAATTTTTAGTGCATTTGCAGCTAAAATCTCTTTTTGTTTCTGCTCTTCTTCTCGAGCTCTAATTACTTTAGGATCCTCTAAAACAATTGATTCTCTTTTTATTTTTAAAACATTGGTCCCAATATGTTGAGCTTCTTCTTTGGCAGATTTATCTCCTGAAAATTCTTTAGATAATAAAGAATATTCATCATCCCCAATTTTTGCGTTGGGATTATTTTCTACCGGACGACCTTTAGCTGCTAAGAATTCAGTTATTTTACCTAACGATAAATTAAATTCTTTAGCTACCTTACTAAGTCGCATTTGCTTTGATTCTGACATATTGTAAATCTTTCCTTGTCTATTATGTAATTCAAATATGCCTTTTTATTTATCAAAAGAAGGCTAACTTTTTTTATTCTCAATCATTTATTAGTCTTCGAATTCTGATTGTAAAACTTGCTTAACATCTTCAATTACGTCAATTGATAAGCCAGTTCTTCTTGCTAATTCCTCAGCATCTAATTCTAAAACAGATTTTGCCGTATCACAACCAACTGATTGTAATTTAGCTATAACTGATTCCTCAATTTCATCAGAGAATTCTATCAAGTCAACATCATCGATATCAACTGCAGTTTCTTCGCTATCTCTGTATACATCAATTTCATAACCTGTTAATTTCCCTGCCAACTTAATATTAAATCCACCTTTACCAATTGCTAAAGAGATTTGATCAGGCTTTAAAAAAACTTCAGCACGCATTGTTTCTTCATTTAATTTAACTGAAGTAACTTTTGCAGGACTTAATGAACGCTGAATTAATAAAGGAATGTTTGTTGTATATTTAATAACATCAATATTTTCATTTTTTAATTCGCGAACTATTCCATGTATACGAGAACCTTTCATGCCAACACAAGCACCAACTGGATCGATACGGTCGTCATAAGATTCAACAGCAACTTTTGCTCTTTCTCCTGGTTCGCGAACAATTTTTTTAATAGTAATTAAGCCGTCAAATACTTCAGGCACTTCCATTTCAAATAAACGCTCTAAGAAAGAAGGCGCAGTACGTGACATGATTACTGAAGGTGTTCCATTTTTTAATTCTACTTTGTAAACTACCGCTTTTACAGAATCACCTTTCTTAAAGAAGTCAGATGGTATTTGCTCAGTTTTAGGTAATAATAATTCGTTTCCTTCATCATCAAGTAACATGATTTCTTTTTTCCAAACTTGATAAACTTCAGCATTTATAATATCGCCAATACGTTCTTTATACTTATTAAAAATATTTGTTTTTTCTAATTCAAGAATTTTTTGAACTAAATTTTGGCGAACTGATAATACATTACGACGACCTATTTCATCTAATTTTACAAGTTCAGTAACCTCTTCTCCAATTTCAAAATCTGGTTCAATTTTATGAGCATCAGTTAAACTGATGTGTTTATTTTCATCGTAATCAAAACTATCTTCCGCAAATTCATCATCAACAATAGTTCTGTTTTTATATATTTCAATATCTCCTTTATCAGGATTTACAATAATATCAAAATTTTTATCAGTTCCGTATTTTTTTATAAGCATAGCTCTAAATACATCTTCAATGATGCTCATCAAGGTAGCACGATCGATATTTTTGTCTTCTTTAAATAGAGAGAACGATTCAATTAAATTTACACTTTCCATTGTTTTGTTTTTTTGTTAAAATGGTAATACTGATTTTGTTTCTTTTACGTTATTATATTCTATTGTTAAATTTTCGATAACGGTATGATTTCCTTTACCTAAAGTTTTTTTCTCTCTACGGGTTTCTTCAATTACAAAGTTATTAATATTTGCTTCTTTTAATATTCCCAAATGCTTACCGCCATCTTTAGTTTTAACAGTAACTTTTGTTTCTATGTACTTTTTATACTGTTCAATAACTTTAAAAGGTTCTGTTGCGCCAGGTGAAGAAACCTGCAATTCAAAGTCTTCCTTTTCCCTATCTAAATTACTCTCTACATATCGACTCAATTCTATACAATCCGCTATTAATATATGATTAGGAGCATCAATGTAAATTTCAATTTTACTTCCTGCCAATACCTTTATATCAACAATAAATTTATCAGTCCCCTCAAAATGAGCAGTTACTAAATCTGTAATTTTTTCTCTTTTAATCATTTTACATAAATAAAAAAGGGACTTTAATTATGTCCCTCATTGTTAGTTATTTATTTTCGATGACAAATGTATACCTTTTTTTTTAAATAACCAATAATTTTTTATTGCAACTTTGTAGAATTTTTGTCGTAAAATTAACATAAACTTAAACATATAATTACAATTGCATTACTAACCATTTAAATTTAACAAAATTATGGCAACAACTAATCTATTTACTGAAACTAAAAGGATTGTAGGAATTGTACTATTTTTCCTTATTTACATTGTGGCAAACGCACAAGAACAACCAGCAATAAAAAATTCAACGACTGTAATAAAAGATGCAAATATTGGCTACTTTATTATTGGTGGAATTTTAGGATTTGGCATCATAGGTTATTCGACTGTCACTATTATTGAAAAATATCGTAAAAGAAACGAAAAGCCGCCAATAAAAACAATAAAAACAAGTCATAGCAGACATCACCACATCAAAGTGGTAAAAAAATCAGCTTAATTTAATTTTCACATTAAAATAATTGCTTTTTCGCCTTTTTAAGGTCTTAAAAAGCAATTATTAATTTGGATAAAATTGCAATTTAACATAAATAACTAATAAACAGATAGTTATATAGGCGATTTTTTTTTTGATATTTGTTAGTTACAATTATCTTTGTCCTGAATTTAAAACTAAAACACAATGTCAGACATTTCAACAAAAGTAATATCTATTATCGTAGATAAATTAGGTGTAGAAGAAAAAGAAGTAACTCCAACAGCAAGTTTCACAAACGACTTAGGAGCAGACTCTTTGGATACAGTAGAATTAATTATGGAATTCGAAAAAGAATTCAATATTGCTATTCCAGATGATCAAGCTGAGAAAATTGCTACAGTAGGTGATGCTATCACTTATATTGAAGCAAACGCAAAAAACTAGGAATTTTTACATTTAAAAATCATTTTTATGCAATTTAAGCGCGTAGTAGTTACGGGACTTGGTGCTGTTACTCCTTTGGGTAGCACTGTCAACGATTATTGGAATAACTTAATAAACGGAGTTAGCGGTGCTGCAATTATTAAGCGCTTTGATGCATCTAAATTTAAAACAAAATTTGCTTGTGAGGTAAAAGGTTTTAAAATTGAAGATTATTTTGATAGAAAAGAAGCTCAACGTTTGGATGCTTTCTCACATTATGGAATTGCTGCCTCAGTGCAAGCAGTTGCAGATTCAGGAATTGACGCTGAAGGAATTGATAAAAATGAAATTGGGGTTATTTGGGGTTCAGGAATTGGTGGATTAGATACGTTTCAAAACGAAACTTTTAATTTTGCAAAAGGTGATGGAACTCCTCGTTTTAACCCTTTCTTTATTCCTAAAATGATTGCTGATATTTGTTCAGGACATATTTCTATTCGATTTGGATTTAGAGGGCCAAACTTTACAACGGTTTCAGCTTGCGCATCTTCAACTACCGCTTTAATTGATGCTTTTACTTATATTAGATTAGGTAGAGCAAATGCAATTGTAACAGGTGGGTCAGAAGCTGCAATTAATGAAAGTGGTATTGGTGGCTTTAACGCTTGCCAAGCAATGAGTTTAAATAATGATAGTCCTGAAACAGCATCTCGTCCTTATGATAAAACCCGTGATGGTTTTGTTTTAGGTGAAGGCGGTGCGGCTTTAGTATTAGAAGAATTAGAACATGCATTAGCTCGTGGAGCAAAAATTTATGCAGAAGTTATTGGTGGTGGAATGAGCGGAGACGCTTATCACATTACAGCTCCACATCCAGAAGGATTAGGTGCAACTTTAGTTATGCAAAGAGCTTTAAAAGATGCAAATATATCAGCTAATGAAGTAGATTATATTAACACTCATGGAACTAGTACACCACTTGGTGATGGCGCCGAATTAAAAGCAATTACAAATGTGTTTGGCGAACAAGCATATAAAATGAATATTAGCTCAACAAAATCAATGACAGGTCATTTACTTGGCGCTGCAGGTGCTGTTGAAGCAATTGCAACAGTATTAGCAATTCAAAACGATATTGTTCCTCCTACCATTAATCATGTTCATGCTGATCCAGATATTGATCCGAAATTGAATCTAACTTTTAACAAAGCGCAAAAAAGACCGATAAATATTGCTATCAGTAATACGTTTGGTTTTGGTGGACATAATGCTGCTGTTGTTTTAAAGAAATACAAGGCTTAATCTAAAATTTTGAAAACTTTATTGTTTGCTTTAAAATCATTATCAAAAGAAGATAAGGCTTTTAAACAAAAACTTAAAAATATTTTAGGATTTTCTCCTACGAATTTAGCATTATACAAACAAGCTTTTAGACACAGTAGTTCATCTAAAGAAATTTCCGAGCACCAACAAAGTAATGAACGTTTAGAATTTTTAGGTGATGCCATTTTGGGAGCAATCATTGCTGAATACCTTTTTAAATTATTTCCAAAAAAAGATGAAGGCTTTTTAACACAAATAAGAAGTCGAATTGTAAATGGCCAAAATTTATACATCTTAGCAAAAAAGTTTGGACTTGATGCCTTACTTCAATCACGATTAACTAAAAAAGAAAAGCTAAGTTCGTCTGCTTACGGAGATGTTTTTGAAGCTTTAATTGGTGCCATTTTTTTAGATAAAGGTTTTGAGAAAACGAAATTATTTATTTTAAATAATATTATCAAAACTCATTTAGATATGAATACTTTACTTGAAAACGATACAGATTACAAATCGCAATTTCAAATTTTAATGCAGCGACAAAAGAAAGAATTTGAATACGTGATTTTGAAAAACGAATTAAATGGAAAAGAGAAAACCTACGTCATGCAATTAAATGTAAACGGTGTTGAAGTAAGCGTTTTTGAGCATAAATCAAAAAAAGTGGCAGAGCAAAAAGCGGCACAATTAGCGCTAGAATCATTTGAAGATACTAAATAATATTCTCAAGAAAATAACACGAGATAATTTAGAATTTTATTATTTATGCCAACAACACAATTTTAATTAACTTAATTGTTTAATAGAATAGGTTAAAAAAACGCCCTCACTTGCGCGCCTCCAATATTAATTATTTTTGAATTCGCTGATTTTCTGCCATCATAATTTATACTTACTTGCAAGTTATTACTTAAATTCCTTTGATAACTCAAACCCCATGTATAATTAGAGCCTATTTTTAATGCATTAAGCATCTCATAAGCTATTGCCGAATTCTCAAGATCATTATAAGTAATTTGAATGAAATTTAGCTTACCATTTAAACTGCCTTTGTCTAATTGATTGTATTTAAACTCCAATCCAAAATCATTTAATTCAGCAATTTGAAAACCTTCATTAATAATATTTTGTTTATGATTGTATTTATAAATCAAACTTATTCTAAACGTAGTGTTTGGTTGGTAACTTAGTTTTTGTTCAAGATCATAATACTCAATTTTATAATTTCTGGAAGTTAAAAATTCGGAAGCGTTTTGTTTTATGCCAGCGATGTTTGTGCTATTAATACTCCAAGCCCTTGTGAAATTTAAACGCCAACGCCATTCATGATTAGTATTCCCCCTTGTTTCAAATCCATTTGTATTTAACTGCTTGCTTAGGTTATTTTGAAATGTATAATCCATTCCGAACACTGCGGCACTTTGATTAAAAAACAAACTCTGTCGGAATGATGAATTTAATGCAGTTAATAATGAATCCTGAAGATTAATATCGAATGGATTAAATGTAAATAGTTGGCCATTATCACTCGATTTTTTATCAATCCTATAAACAGTTTGCGAGGCAAAACGACTTACAAATTTAAGTGCATTGGAATTACTATCTTTTAAAAATACACTTGGCCGAAGGTTTAAAGAAAAACTAAATTGGTCATGAAGTACTTTTACATATTGATTCGTTGGAGTATAAACTTTTATATACATTGCTTGATCACTAAATTGTGCGATCTCAAATTCATTAGTTTCTTTAATTCCATTATCATTATAGTCTTTCCAAGCATATGTGCCTTGCCCTGCTGCAACCAGTAAAAAATAATATTCTTTTTTATTTTCTAAGCCATATCCCGTTTCGTAAAATAAATTGGTTGTAATAAAATTATGAAATAGACGTGGAGAATATTCTAAACGACTTAATAACGTATTGTCAGGTTTTAAAAAAAGCGGATTTGCATTTTTTAATTGTAATTCACGATATGTGAAAATGACTGAAAAAGGATGATTTCTAATACTATTTATATTTGCTGAAAATCCAGTATTTTTAGCGAATGTAGAATCTTTTAAAACAGATGAATATGCCTGCATATCTCTTCTTTCTCTGTAAAATATTTTATATAAATTT
>CAIYSA010000342.1 GCA_903928655.1 uncultured Bacteroidota bacterium | reverse complement strand
AGTCTAATTGAAAATAATTTTTTAATCGACAAAAAAAGGCTTTACAATTCAAAAAAATAACATCCATGAAAATAAATTACTATTTTCGACGCTAATAAATCATCAATAAACATCAGTAAAATAATATATGTTCAACTTCAAACAATTAAACAATGTATTTGGATGGCTCGTATTTGCCATCGCTACCATTACTTACGCGCTCACCATGGAGCCAACAGCAAGTTATTGGGATTGCGGAGAATTTATTTCTGCTGCTTATAAACTACAAGTTGTGCATCCGCCTGGAGCACCGATGTTTTTATTATTAGAAAGATTGTTTGCCATACTTGCTGGAAGCAATATTTCGAATGTCGCTTTCTTTACCAATTTAGGTTCTGCATTGTCTAGCTCATTTACCATTTTATTTTTATTCTGGTCAATTACTATGTTGGCATCTAAATTAGTAGATGAAAACAAAGACAACTATTCTTTAACTAGTAAAATTTTAATTATTGGTTCGGGTGTGGTTGGTGCATTGGCTTATACATTCTCCGATACTTTTTGGTTTTCTGCAGTAGAAACAGAAGTGTATGCGATGTCATCTTTATGTACCGCTGTTGTATTTTGGGCAATTTTAAAATGGGAAAACATTGCAGATGAAAAACATGCTGATCGTTGGATCGTATTGATTTCATTGATTGTTGGACTTTCGATTGGTGTACATTTACTGAATTTATTAGCTATTCCTGCGATTGCTTTTGTATATTATTTCAAACGTTTTAAAACTAGTTCTAAAGGAATTATTTATACTGCAATTGTATCGATTGCCATTTTAGGATTTATACAATTCGGAATTATACCAGGAGTAATTTCTATCGCTGCAAAATTTGATTTACTATTTGTAAATAGTTTTGGGATGCCATTTTGGAGCGGTGCAATGGTTTGGTTTGTGTTATTAATTGCAGGCATAGTTTGGGCTACTCAATACAGTATTAAAAAAGCAAACGTGGTATTACATACCGCTATGATGTGCTTCACTGCAGTACTCATTGGCTATTCGTCTTACACGATGATTCCAATTAGAGCTAAAGCAGATCCTAATATCAACATGTATGCAAATGATAATATTTTTAATCTTTTGTCTTACATCAATCGTGAACAATATGGCGAAACACCTTTATTAACTGGTCAGTTTTTTACGGCTAAACTTTCTGATGAAAAAGAAGGTGCTATGCAATATCAAAAATCAGAAGATAAATATGTAGAAACCGTTCGCAAAACGGTTCCAATTTGGGAAGAAGCACAGTCGGGATTTTTTCCGCGCATGTGGAGTAACCAAGCAAACCATATTCAGTTTTATCAATCTTGGGCTAAATTAAAATCCACTACTAAAAAACCAAGTTTCTCCGAAAACATGGGATTCTTTGTAAGCTACCAAATGGGTCACATGTATTGGAGATATTTTATGTGGAACTTTACCGGTCGCCAAAACGATATACAAGGACATGGTAACATGACCGATGGTAATTGGATTAGTGGTATCAAAGCTTTAGATGAATATCGCTTAGGCCCACAAACAAATTTGCCAACCTACTTGGCAGAAAATACTTCAAGAAATGAACTTTACTTTTTACCATTAATTTTAGGAATAATTGGAATGGTATTTCATTTCAATAAAAATAAAAAAGGCGCAACACCTGTTGGACTTTTATTTTTCTTTACAGGATTAGCCATTGTTATATACTTAAATCAATATCCTTACCAACCACGTGAGCGTGACTATGCTTATGTTGGATCGTTTTATGCTTTTGCCATTTGGATTGGTTTAGGCGTAATGGGTTTATATGAATTGGTTCGTAAATATTGGAATGGCCCAGTGGCTGCCTTTGCTTTAACAACCATAAGTTTATTAGCAGTGCCGGTAATTATGGCTAATGCAGAATGGGATGATCACGATCGTTCGAATAGATCGGTAGTAAAAGATTTTGCGGCAGATTATTTAAATAGCTGCGCACCGAATGCCATTTTATTTACTATGGGCGATAACGAAACTTATCCATTATGGTATGCGCAAGAAGTAGAAGGTATTCGTACCGACATTCGTGTGGTAAACTTAAGCTTGCTAGGTATGGATTGGTATATCAATCAAATGAAGAAAAATACTTTAGATGGCATAGGCGTACCGTTTACTTTAAGTGCAGATAAATACACGCAAGGAACTAGAGATTATATTCCTTACTATGATATGAAAATCAATGGTCCAGCGGATGTAAGAGAGGTGGTTAATTTTGTAACGAGTACCAACGAGCAAGCCTTAATGCAAACTCGTGCAGGTAAATCTATCAATGTTTTACCTACTCGCTTACTAAGAATTAAAGTAGATAAAAACGCGGTGATTAAATCTGGCGTTGTATCTGCGGCAGATCAAAATCAAATTGCCGAATACATCGATTTCAATTTAAACAAAGATGGTTTAGTGAAAAATGATTTATTGGTTTTAGACTTATTAGCCAATAACAATTGGTCTAGGCCTATTTATTTTGCAGCAACCATGGGCCAAGATAATTATTATGGCTTAAACGATTATTTGCAATTAGAAGGTTTGGCTTTACGATTGATTCCTATTAAATCTGCTAGAAACCCATACGGGACTGCAGGAAAAGTGAATAGCAAAATCATGTACGACAATATGGTAAATAAATTCAAGTGGGGTAATATGGGCGGTGAAAATGTATTTATCGATCCAGCGATCGGTGGCGCTGTTGCGTTGATT
>CAIYSA010000341.1 GCA_903928655.1 uncultured Bacteroidota bacterium | reverse complement strand
TTTATTTATCTTATAAATTTTAATTAAAGATGAGGATGAAATTTTATACCAACACCTTTTGTTTTATAGTCGCGTTTTTATTATTTGGTGGTGTGGCTTTTGGCCAAGCTAATCCTTTTCAAAAAGTAGATACCACTAAAGCGCGCTTAAAAATCAAATACAAAAACCAAAACTCTGCAGTAGATTTGGCTTTAGATGTAAATGAGCAAGAATTTTATTTAGAATTTAACGGGAAAGATTTACAAAGTAATTTAATGAATCCCGAAGATACGATTGTAAAAAAAGATAAAAAAGCTGCCTTAGCTAAAACAGAAAAAGAACCCATTAAAAAAATCGATGCCAATAAAATGTTGCGTTTTTACCGATTAGCACAAGATGCTTATTCGAAAAAAACCTACGATATTTCTTTATCTTATATTGATAGTTCTATGTTTTATGGCGAATCGTCTGATGCACTTGGTTTAAAGGGTAGCGTGTACTTTACCAAAGGCGAAGTAGAATTAGCTAAGCGTGTTTGGGAACAAGCTAAAGTGTTAGACAAAGATTTTAAAGTTCCTGTTATTAATCAAAAATATATTCGCAAATGAGGTTTTCCATACTATCGTTTTTCTGGATAATTTTTTCTTTAGGTTTATTGATGACGGGTATTCTCGATATCATTGGCGTTATTCCTTTAAAAGAATATTTTCCATATTTATTCATCAACCGGTTTTTAGACTTACCCAGTTTTTTAATTGTAATGGGTGGTTTGCTAACTAACGCCTTTATTATTTATCCAAGCAGACTGATGCGTTCGGCTTTTGCTAAAATGGGTCAAACTTTTCATCAGTCTATTAATACACAAAAGGTTTTACAAAAAGACATTGAATCTATTGTAGCTTGGAGTAACGAATATAAAACAAACAGATTAGAGTTTTTACGCACCATTCAAGACAAACAAAAACACGATTTTACTTCTTATTTGTTTTCTTTAATTAGTACAAATTATTCGATAGACGAAGTAAGGGTAATTGGCGAAACCAGCATAGACGAAAATTATTCAAAAACGCATAAAGTTTCGGAAGTATTAAAAAACATGGGCAACTCTGGTCCGGCATTTGGTATGTTTGGTACCTTGTTTGGTTTGGTTTATATGCTTTCGAGCTTAGACGACCCTTCTAAAATTGGACCAGGTTTAGCAACCGGTTTATTGGTTACTTTATATGGTGTAACATTTACCCATTTATTCTTTTACCCGGTTTCTAAAAAAATTATGTTGAATGCCGAATACAACAAAATTCGCGAAGAGTTAATGTTAGAAGGCGTGCAACTGATTGCCGAAAATAAATCACCGCTATTTATCAAGGATAAATTACAAACCTATTTGGATCGCTCGTATACTATCAAGCAATTAAAAGCTGAGAATAAAAAGTAATCGGGATGGCCAGAAAAAAAATTCATTTCGAAGAAGAAAATGAGAATTGGTTGATTACTTATGCCGATACCATTACCAATTTATTGGCCTTTTTCGTATTAATTGTTTCTGTATCTACTATCGACCAAACCGCTTGGTCTGCAGTAAACAATTCGGTAAAAGAAAAACTGAATCAAAAAGAAGTAAAATCTACTTTAGCACAAATTAAAGAAACGCTAGACTCTGTGCTAGTGCAAGAAAAAGCAGACAGCCTAGTAGA
>CAIYSA010000340.1 GCA_903928655.1 uncultured Bacteroidota bacterium | reverse complement strand
TTATCATTTTTAATCATATTTTGAGTATATATGTTTAAATACTGATCGTCACTATAAATTAAGGCAAAATCTTCTGATGAAACTACATGAGCACTATAGCGTTCAATGTTTTGTAAAGCTTCAACTAGTGTATATATTGCAGTTTTTAAACTGAACTTATTTACAGATAATTTAAAATGTTGTTCCACAATAGCAATAATGCTAATAGTTGGAGCTTCTAAATAATTTCCCTGATAAAATAAGATAAAAGGAAATTGAGATGCGTAATTTGCTAATTTGAATTTTGATTCCATACCCTAATTCAAAAATAAGCTTTTTATATTGTGTTTCAATATTTTAACAAATACTATTCGCATTTTTTGGCATTAAAATTTTACGAATAATGGTTCTATTTTTTTTTGATGCAAACACATCTAAATCCTAGCCAAGCTGTTGGCTTATTATAGTTTAATTCCTTTCCAACTCGACAGTCTTCAATCCTACTTCTCCAACTTCCGCCTTTACTTACGCCTTCTTCTGCAACCATTTCTGCTATATTGCCTAGCATATTGTATATGCCAAACCAATTTTTGAAGTATGATGAAACAGGATCAGTAACATCAGCATTTCGTATAAAATCATATTTTAAAACTCCCGCAGAATCTATGATATGGATGCAGTTTAATCTATATTTTCCTTTTTTATCTTTCCCATTATTTGATAAAAAATTGCTAGACGATTCGGCTAACATCTCCCATTCTGATTTACATGGTAATCGGTATTCGAAATTTTGATTTTTAAAATCTTTTTTAATTGTCAAAAATGTTTTTACACTTTCGGTTCGCCATTTGCAAAAAGCTTTTGCTTGTTCATAGCTAATTCCAACAACTGGATATTGGCGATAAGCAACATGACGGTAATAATATTTTACATATGGTTCGTTGTGTGATAATTTTTCTCGCCAACATGTTGTATCTGGCAATACAGCAATATATTCTTTTGAATTAGAACCATATTTTGCCTTTATAGAAAATTCATATTCCTGCCAATCAAAGTTTGAAATTTCACATTTATCTGCAAATAATGTGTCATTTATTTGAACTGTTCCTGGTGGAATAAATGTTTTAGTCTTTTTAGTAAACGATAATGCAATTATTGAAATTGTTGTTAATATTAAAATTATTTTTTTCATAAAACAGTTTATTTAATGGTTTGATTTTCAAACTGTAAAAGTTGTAAAATATGTTTGTTTTTATCTAAAATAAATGTTGTTGGTAATCCACTTAAAAGTGCATAATAATCAACGTTTTTGGGGAAGTTAGCAACTATTTCTATTTCATTTTTAAATCGTTCGCTTAAATCGAATATATCGCTTTTGTTTTCCTTAAATACAGAAATTATTTTTACGGTTTGTTTTGATTTGTGTTTGTAATCAACGAACTCTTGCAATAGCTCTTTACACCAATCGCAGTAATAATAATTGAAATTTAAAATAACAATATCACTTTCAATAGAAAATAAATAATTTGTATCAGCGTTAAAACATTCTAATAATATATTAGGATACTGACAGCCAATTACCTTATTGCTAAGTTCGAGTCTTTTTTTTGTATAGTTTGTAATATTTGTGTCGTTTGTTTGTTTAATAAATTGAAGAGTTATATTGTAATTATCTTCGTAGCAATTGTATTGCGCTTTAGATAGTAATGAAATAAATAACAAAAAGAGTAATACTGATTTCATATATTTAAATCCCTAAGGCCTTTTTAAAATCAACAACATTATCTATTTCAGAACTTATTTCTTTCAAACTTATTTTATTTTGCTTGTTGGAAGTATTATTAGCGAAAGTTTCATGGTCGCACAAATATGTTTTTCCATTTGCGATAATACACATGCTATATTTCTCTGCAGGATTAAAACGTAAAGGTTCATTTGGATTTAAATTATAAACTAAGTTTTTGTTAGCACATATTAAATAGGAATAGGATAAATTTAACAATGGGGTTGTGCCATTTACCATATACAGAGGATTCAAAACTTCACCTTTTGGCATTGAATTTGGGCAATCCGAATTATAAATTCCAAAATTGGATACTTGGAAAATACGTGTTACTCTTTGTTGGTTGCCAATAGATTTAAACTGATTTGCCAATTGTTGTTCTTGCTCTTGCCTTATTTTGATGCGTTCTTTAATTAAATCGTCATTTAATTTTTTTTGTTCAGCTAAATACTCAGCTTGTTTTTTCTCGAACTCTTCTTTTAATCTTTTTTCGTCAGCTAATCGTTTTGCTAATACGTTTTTGTATTCAATATATTTAATATCATATGTTTTTAATGCATTGTCAAAATCTTTGCCAGTTAATGCAGGGTAAACAAATAATTTTTCAATACGATCTCTTAGTTTTAATGTCAGTAAATAGTTTTTTCCTTTTTGAGAACCTTCGCTAATTTCAGCGCTGCTCCAAGTGATTTCTGATAATTTTGAATTGTAGTTTTTATTTTCTGAACCAACTTCAAAAACCATATTATTAAAAGTTGCTAATTCTGGAAATTCTTTTGCATTTACATCCAATTGAAATTTCGGTCTGCCTTCAATCGCTTTAGAAGGCTTCGTCGGTTCATTCGCTTTTGGAAGCTGATTTATTTTTTTGGAATAAACTACTTTTTCAATTTCAATTTTAGGAGGGATTGCATCAATTTGTTTTTGAATTGTTTTTGTTACATTATTTTCTTTTACAGTATTATCTTGTTTCTCAAGTCCCTTTAAAGAATTATCGCGATGCAAATAAGTCCAGTTCTTCGCAACTGTATCTAATTCATACATATTAAATTTGTCAGCAATTTGTGTCGATTGTAATTCAACTGTAATTTGTTTTTTAGGATTAATAAAAATAGGTTCATTGTTTTGATAACCTTTAATATCAATCATACCAGCACTTTCCAAATGTGATTGAATGCCTGCACTATCATATTTCATTGGTATTCCGCTTGCAATAATATCTGCTTGGTCGTGAAATTCTCTAAATTGAATTTCAACATCACCAATAATATTTTCACCTTTTTTATTTACGAAAGCATTTTTAGGTACTATAATTTTTGAGTTTGATTGTGTTTTTAATGTTGCACCATGCTCGCTTTTGAGTTTAAACTTTTGGTAAGGAACATTCAGTTTAGAGATGGGTGGCACAATAAAAGCCTTATTTGACTTAGAGTTTTGTGCATTTGTTTGAAGTGGAATAGTAGTTATTTTATCATATGTTGTTTGTTTAGTTTCTTTACTTTTGAATACTGAAAAATAGGTTACGGTACATAAAACTGTTGCTCCTGCTATAATTGCCGTATAGGTGATTTTTTTATTTTTTAAAAAATTGGTATCACTTCGGGCTTTTTCGATACTTTGTTTTTTAAATGTTTTTATTAATTCTCCAAAATCTTTGTGCGAATTAATTTCTTCATCTGGCACTGGTTTTCGATCAATATTAAATTTAGTTCCCATTTTTATTAGATTTAGTAAGTGTTTTTTTTACTCTATCGAGTATTCGGTATAATTTTACTTTTGCGTTTGTTTCAGTTAAGTTAAGTATTTCAGCAATTTCTTTAAATTGTCTTTTTTCAAAAAAGCGAAGTTCTACTAATTGTAAGTCTTCTTCGGGTAAATCTTTTATTACCGTCATTAAAATACTTTTATATTCTTCCATATATTCTTGCTCAACCTCTTCGCAAATATTTCTTAAATCGCTAATGTCTGCATTTACTGTTCTTTGGTTTTTTCTCGTTCTAAATGATTGCATTACTTCACTATGAGCAATACGGTATAACCAGCTTGCAAATGGCACACCTTTATATTCATATTTTTCAATATTTGTTAGTGCCTTTAAAAAGACTTGTGATGTTAAATCAAAAGCCGTGTCTTTGCAATCCATACGCTGGTATACATAACCAAATATTTGTTTATAATATTTATCATACAAAGGCCCAAAGTGTTCTGGGTTTTGTTTCGCAGCCTCAATCAGATGTTGCTCTGTTTGCAACATATCGGCGGTATGGTGGTATCGCGGGGAAAATTCCATATAATAAACTGCGTTTAAGAGCATTATGAAGTTATAATGCGAAATGGGGAAAATAGTTACACTAATAATTCAATTAAATGTTAGTAACATGTTAAGTCGTTGACAATCAAAGTAATTATTTTCATGTCAAGCGAGTGAATTCTATTTATTTGGAGGTGAAATAGCTTTTTGGGTGAGTGAAGCGTCTATAAAAAGGGTGAATTCTATTTCTAAAATCCACCCTTTTATTAAATTTGAGTTACTATATTGGTAACTTAAAGTGAAAAAAAAAATTACTTAAACAGTTAAAATTTCTTTTTCTTTTTGTTCTAAATGTTTATCACATTTAGCCGAAAATTCATCAGTAATCTTTTGCATGTTTGTTTCACCTGATTTTGCTTCATCTTCTGGAGTACCTGCTTTTTGTAATGCTTTAATTTTATCAATTGATTCCTTACGAATATTTCTTAAACTTACTTTAGCATCTTCACCTACACTTTTAGATGTTTTTACTAAATCTTTTCTGCGTTCTTCTGTCAAAGGTGGAACAATAATACGAATTAAAATACCATCATTTTGAGGGTTGAAACCTAGGTTAGCGGCTTGGATTGCTTTTTCAATTGGAGTGAGCATTGATTTATCCCATGGTTGAACTATTATTGTTCTTGAATCTTGTGTGTTAACACTTGCAGTGCTGCTCAATGGCGTTTTACTTCCATATGCATCAACCATAATATTATCAAGCATTTGTGGATTTGCCTTGCCTGCTCTAATTTTCGCTAAGTCTGATTCTAAATGTGCAATTGTTTTCTCCATTTGAGATTTCGCACTTTCTAATACTGTTTTTATATCGCTCATTCTATTTATTTTTATTGTGTAAATGTAATTGTTTTCTTGGTATTTTATACCGCTACTTCTGCTTTTATATGAGGATGTGGATCATAATTTTCTAACTCAAAATCTGTTATTGTAAAATCAAAAATCGATTTTATATTTGGATTTATTTTTAAAGTTGGTAATGGTCTAAAATCTCTTGTTAATTGAAGATTTGCTTGTTCAATATGATTTGAATAAATATGCGTATCACCTAAGGTATGAACAAAATCACCTAATTGTAAATTACATACTTGTGCTACCATCATTGTTAAAATGGCATATGATGCAATGTTAAATGGAACTCCTAAAAAAATATCAGCACTCCTTTGATATAATTGACAGCTTAGTTTTCCGTTTGCTACATAAAACTGAAAAAAAGCATGGCAAGGTGGTAACTTCATGTTATTAATGTCTGCTACATTCCAAGCACTCACAATTAATCGTCGTGAATCTGGATTGTTTTTTATCATATCAATAACTTGCGTAATTTGGTCAATATGTTTTCCATCAGGTGTTGGCCAACTACGCCATTGATAACCATAAACAGGACCTAAATTACCTTCAGCATCAGCCCATTCGTCCCAAATCCTTACACCATTATCTTTTAAATATTTGATATTAGTGTCGCCCTTTAAAAACCAAAGTAATTCATGTATGATTGATTTTGTATGTAATTTTTTTGTACTTAATAAAGGGAATCCATCTGCTAAATTATAACGCATTTGATATCCAAAAACACTCGTTGTTCCAGTCCCTGTGCGATCCTCCTTTTTAACACCATTCGCTAAAACGTGGCGCATTAATTCATGATATTGTTGCATACTTTTTTGTAAATTTTTTAAATATAACTTTGAAAAAGTCTTACGTAAAAATAAAAAACCTTTCTGAATATTCAGAAAGGTTTTATTAAAGGTTATTAAACATTATTTATAATATTGTAATATGGCCAACGTATTCTCTTGTTTTATTTTTAAAATCTTTAATCGTTATTTTATAAATAAAAACATCAGGATTAGCTATTTTACCGCCTTTAATTGAACCATCCCATCCTTTATTTATATCATTTGTTTTAAAAACTAACTCACCCCATCGGTCATAAATTCTCATTTCAAAACTATCACTTAAAAATCCAATTCCACTAACTTTAAAAATATCATTTTTTCCATCTGCTTTTGATGGTGTAAAAGCATTTGGAATAAATAGTGCAAAATCATCTTCAACTTTTAGAAGTTTCATTACTGAATCTCTGCAACCAAAACTATTAACAACAGTTAGTGTAACACTGTAAGAATAAACATTTTCATAAATATGAGAAGGGTTTTGTATGTTAGAAGTATCATTAGCATCATTCACAAAAACATCCCCAAAATCCCAATG
>CAIYSA010000339.1 GCA_903928655.1 uncultured Bacteroidota bacterium | reverse complement strand
GCTATACTTATTATTTAAAAAATAGTTTTGAAAAAGTAACTCAGGAATTGTAAAAAAACTATTATATATTTCTTTATGATTATTATACATTTGTGTTCTTAATCGTAATTGCTTTTCTTGATCCAATTCACTATTTCTTGAGTTTTTTTTGATTCGGTAATAAAAAAGTGGTTCATTTATTGTTATTACTTTTTTATCATTTTCTAAATATTTAATCCAAAAATCCCAGTCTTCAAATCCTTCAACCATATTTGTATTATAACCATTTACTGCAACGAATTCTGTTTTTTTAATGAGTGCTGAACAAAATATAGAATTTTCAATTAGCATACTTTTATAATTAAAATCGGGTAAAATCCATTTTTTGTTGACGCTTCCAAATAAAATAGCATCGCAATAAACTAAACTTATTTCAGGATTTTTATCCATAATTACCAAAGCCTTTTCTAAATAAGAACTACTAATCTTATCATCCGCATCTAATGGCAAAATAAATGTTCCTAAACTTAAACTCACGGCAAAATTTCTTGCTAAAGAAACACCTTTTTGATCTGTGAAATGATATTTAATACGGTTATCTTTATTTGTATACGTTTTTAAAATTTCCGCAGTATTGTCTGTTGATCCATTGTCAATAATAATACATTCCCAATCTTTAAAGGTTTGAGAAATCACACTATCCAAACATTCGCCAATATAATTGGCGTAATTATATGCAGGTATTATGATTGAAACTTTTATATTATGATTTATACCCATTGGATTCAATTATTTTTTTAAAACGCTTAAAAACACGCATAAATAATGTTTCTTTTTTTTCAACTAACAAATAATTAATATTGTTCAGTTCTTCATTAGAAAGATACGTTTTTATAACTTTTAATCTTTCTGCTTTTTCTTTTACTTTATTAGTAGGTAAAGAACTAAATCCTTCAACATTATATTCAGTAATAAAACAATTTAAATGAACGTTTGACGACTTATTTACAATTATGTTTTTGAAAAAAAAATCATAATCTGCCACTATTTCATAATCGGTATTATACAAACCAAATTTATTAAAAAGTTCTTTTTTGATGAAGGAAACTGGATGCCATAAGGTATCTTTTACCATATGCTCTAATGTTATTTTATTTGGCATAATGCCATCAGTGATATTATTTCCACCCCAATTTATTTTCATATTTCCATATAAAATATCTTCAGTATGTGTTTCACTAAAAACTTTTTCTAAAACATTCTCACATAAATAATCTCCACTATTTAAAAATAGCAAATAATTACCTGAAGATTTTAAAATACCTTTATTCATAGCGTCATAAATCCCCTTATCTTTTTCACTTATCCAATAGTTTATTCTATTATTTTGTTTAATAATTTCAGCACTACCATCCGTGCTTCCACCGTCAATAATTATGTACTCAAAATCATTAAAAGATTGGGAAATAACGCTTTCTATGGTTTTTTTTAACCCTTCAGCATTATTAAAATTGATAGTTATAATTGATAATAATGGCATCTTAAAATGAATTCATCACATCTACAACTTGCTGAACAGTATCTTTTGAATGAAAATAAGATATAGGTAAACTTAATGTAGTTTGATGAATTTCTAAAGCAATTGGTGTTGGTTGGTTATCTAATATTCCTATCATCGCCTTTTGTTTGTTGGGAGTAATTGGATAATGAATTTCTGTTTTTATATTGTTCTTAAGCAAATATTCTTTTAAATCATCACGTTTTGGATGACGAATATTGAAAATATGGTAAACATCGTAATAATCAGGATTCACTTTTGGTTTAATAAAATCAGACTTTAATCCATTTAAATAAATGGTTGCTAATTCTCTTTTATGCATAGTAATTCTATCCATATACTTTAATTTAACCAGCAAAAGTGCAGCTTGTAATTCATCTAATC
>CAIYSA010000338.1 GCA_903928655.1 uncultured Bacteroidota bacterium | reverse complement strand
TCAATTTTTTTTCTTGGGTTAAAAAAATGATTAGATTTTCCTCGTCTAAATCTTCAATATCTTCTATTGAAATACCAATATATTTTAAAGCCCCGTCATTAATGAGTTTAGAAACTTCAATAAAATTTTCTTGTTGTTTATAGCCCAAAATAGTAGCTAGAAACTTTCCAAATTCTTCAAATTGACGCATTAGCAAATCGCGCTTATGCATTACTTTTTAATTTTTGTATCACACTCAATACTTGAGGAATAAGAGCATCGGTTTCGTTATTTGAAATAACATAATTAGCTAATGGCAACTTTTGTTCATCTGTCCACTGAGCCTGCATTCTTTTGTCAACTTCTTCTTTCGAAATTAAATTTCGGCTCATCACTCTTTTAATTTTTTGTTCGAGTTGAGCAATCACTAAAATAATAGTCGTGAATTTTTTATATAACTCAGTTTCAAAAATAAGTGCACTTTCTTTAATAATAATGCTTTCAGAATTTTGTTGTTTTACAAAATTCTCAAAATCGAGCGCAAGTGCAGGATGAATAATAGCATTTAACTTTTCAAGTTTATCTTTTTCGTTAAAAATAATATCAGAAACAAAATTTTTATTTAATTTATTATCTTCCGAATAAGCATTAACACCAAGTAATGCGATTACTTGTTTTTTCACTTCAGGATTGTTATATAAATCCTTTGCTCTTTCGTCAGAATTATAAACCACGCACCCCATAGTTTCAAAGAGTTTGGCAACAGTTGTTTTGCCACTACCTATTCCACCAGTAAGTGCTACAATCATTATTTATAAATTAAATATGAAATGGATGAAGGCTTAATTTCTAAAATTTTTACCTCAGATGGTTTTCTAATTAATTCAACTTGCAATGTTTTCTGTTTATCAATAATTTCATTAAAACTTACAGTTGCTTTAAAGGAATTAACATTAATTAAATCATAATCTTTCATTGAAACTAAATATTTCACAGTAACAAATGAAGGTAAGAGTTTTATAGTTTGAATTGAATTGTTATTAATTAATTCAATTGGCAACTTTACCGAAGCCTCTGTCAATCTATCAACGCTAAAATTAACCTGTACTTCTTTTACATTATAATGGACATTGGCATTTGTATTTTTAAGTAGAACCGAAGCATTAAAATTTTTACAAACGTCCTTAAGCGTTGTTTGAAATGTGTAAACGGTATCAATTTTTGCTATTAAAGAACTATCTCCTGAAACTGAAATATAAGCTGGGTTAACAATTGGTTTGGAAGTTATAGCATAACCTTGTTTCATTTCTGTTTTTAAATTAAATTTTACAGGAATTAAACGGGCGTTTGAATTTGCAGTAGTAAAAAATAATGTATCAGGTCTTATTTTTAAAACATCTACATCAAAATTAATGCTTTTTTGTAAATTAAAGCTACCATTACTTATAGAATATGCTTGTGATTTAGCATTCGTTTTTAAAGTATTAAAATCAATTGATAATTCGGAATTGGTTTTGCTAAATACAATTAACAATAATTTCAATCCACTTGTTTTAATTTCAACATCAAGTTTTTCGGGTAAATCGCCAACAATTAATTTATTTGTAGGAAGATTATTTCAAAAGACTATCAGAGAAAGTTCCTGATGAATATATCAAGAACTCAATCATCTGTTACATCTGTCTCTCTGAAAAAATTGGGGAATACATGATACCTATACTTC
>CAIYSA010000337.1 GCA_903928655.1 uncultured Bacteroidota bacterium | reverse complement strand
TTATTTACATTTGATCCTTTCCATCTATTTCCCAACAATACGCCTTTGTTAACAACCATTGACCAAATAAAAGGGAATAATTTTGATCTTCTTGAATTAATTGAGGTATCAAAATATTTAGTATAAAGTTCTTTAGGATTTTGAGTAAACTGCTTAGTAGTTACCAAAACTGTATCAATACCACCAAAAACCTCTTGCCAACGCAAACCATCAAGGGTTACTAAAACTAAGTTTTCAGATTTGGGCAACGACTGTGCAAACGATGAGAAAATAAACAGCGAAAGCAAGAGGGTTAAGGATAGTTGATTTTTCATATAAAATAAATTATTTCAATTATTTAATAATCCACATTTTGGCATTAATATCATCTGTTCCAAACTGTGAAGTAATGGCAGCATTAACATTAGATGCATTGACTGCTCTTTCATTTGATGGATATTGATATCTTAAAGGAACTCGTGCGCTATTACCCGTACCTGGACCTACCAAGAAGTTAGGAACATTTGTTCTTCTCCAGTTGAAATAAGCTTCTGATCCAGAATTTTGATAAAAGGCAAGGTATTTTTGTAATAAAATTTGATTTAAACCAGCTGTTGTATTACCTGCATATTTAACAGCAGTTTGATTGTAGTATGTTGTCCAATCATAAGTAACCGTATACTGATTGTAATCACTTAACGATCCACCTACTTTTTGAAAATAAACCGTATTAGCACCATTATTAATACCATAAAATTTAATACTTGATTGAATTCCATTTTGATACCAAGTTTCTGCATTGCCAGTAATCCATCCTTTATTGATAGCTTCTGCCATATTAAAACACATTTCAGTATATCCTAATTGAATCGTATTTTCTGCAGTGTAGGTAGCATAATATCTTTTTCTATTAATAAATGAGTATAGACCTTTACCAGCTTTAGAACTCATGGTTGCCAAATCTTCACCACTGCTCGCGCCTTTGAATGCAGCAAAAGAAGTAGGCGACACCCCTGTTCTTACAAGAGAATCAGCAGGTTCTGCTACTACAAATGTTCTTGGATCGTTTAAAGCAACTAAATTTCCTAAATACGTATCCGACATATTGTAACGCATGGCATCAAAACCATAAGAATCTGGGCTAGTTGGAAATTTATTATAAGAAGTATTATAAATATATTTCCAATCATCGCTGCTTGAAGCAAATACAGGATATTTAGCAGGATTAGAAACTACATCATTGAATTTTTGTTTAATATTTAAATCAACATCATTATCATAATGACTTAATTGAATTAATACTCTTAATTTAAAAGTGTTTACAGCTTTTCTCCAAGAAACTAAATTATTATTGTAATAAAAATCACCACTTAATATATAACCACCATTATTAATAATTGTAGTCATATCTGTATTAGATTCATCTAACCATTTAAGAATTTGAACAAATATTGCTTTTTGACTGTCATATTTTGGAGTTAAATTTCCTAATCCTTGTAAGGCAGCTGACATTGGAACATCACCCACTTGCATAGTTAAATTATAATAAATATAGGCTTTTAAAAATTTAGCTAAAGCACTATAACCATTAACGGGAGGCAAAGATTTTGCAGCTTCCGTTTCCATTTTATTCACATTATTTAAAATAGAGTAAGGGCTGAAAGAAACACCTCCTGACCAATATTGTTGATCGCCATAATAGGCATAATTACAACAATAAAATTGGTTCCAGCGTTGAGTAATATTGAAAGACCCATTCGTAATATCTGTTAAAGCACCTGTTAATACCAAATTTGCAGGTACAGCGGTAGCTCTATTAGGATCGGTTTGTAAATCATTGAATGATTTCTTACAAGAGACACTTGTAATGATAAGTATTAGAATACTAGCAAATATTGAAAATTTATTTTTCATAAAATATAATTTAATAAATTAAAATGTTACGTTGATATTAATTCCTATACTTCTTGTAGTAGGTGTTTGAAGGCTTGATCCTGTGTTAGATCCTGTATATTGATCAATGTCAACATCTTTAGACTTACTATCTTTCATGAAGTAGAGCACATTTCTAGCAACAACAGAAACAGAGGCATTTGAAATAAATGTTTTGTTTAAATACTTGCTAGGCACTTTATAACCAAATACTATTTCACGTAATTTCAAGTACGTTTTGCTCATCATATCTAATTCTGGAATACTGTAAGCTCTACTAATATAATCTTGCACAAATGTTTTAGTAGCATTTGGAGTAAATTGAAGGCTACCATAATTATTGATTTTACCCGTAACCGGATCATAGCTAATTGCAGCACCATTAGACACTTGAACGCCTTCACCTAAATAAGCTTTAACACCTAAACAATCTTGATAGCGCGCATCACCAAAAGCACCTTGTATGGTTTCAATATTTCTTCCGCCTTGGAAGGTTTTTTTCCTAACATAATCTTCCATGATACCACCTACCATACCGTCCAATTGGAAACTAAAGGAGAAGTTTTTATAGCTAAATTTATTATTTAAACCCCACATCCAATCTGGATTTGCATAACCTGCAAATTGTGCAACAGGAAGAATTATTGGACGTCCACCTGCATCATTAATTATTTGTCCACTTTCTGTTCTAGCAAATTTAGAAATATATACTTCATCAACTCTGCTACCAACTTTATAGAAGTTGTTTAAAGTAGTAATACCGGTTGGCAATTCAATATATTTTTCTTTAAAGGTTGATAAATTAGCTGTTACATCCCAAGAAAAACCATTTTTCATTCTTATTGGATTCCCTGTAACAAATATTTCAAAACCGTTCTTTTTAGTTTTAGTTGCATTAAGTGTATAATTCGTAAAACCAGTAGCTGCAGAAATTGGCTGACTAAAAATTTGATAGCCATTAATATAACTATAATAAGCAGCATCTACTTGTAATCTGTTCTTTAAAAATCTTAAATCCACACCAATTTCTTTACTTACACGATTATCAGGTTTGATATTTTCATCAATTAAAGAATTTGTATATCGAGCTACTGTACTATTATTGTATCCATTTGCAATGGTATATACAGAGCTATTGGTATAAGAAGGGCCGCCATAATTAGAAGAGTATTGAGAGCCATATCCTAAAGGAAATGTTCCATTTGGTGTTGAACCAATTGTATTTGATACAAAATTACCACCACCACGAACAGCAGCATACGCAACTCTAAGTTTAGCAAATGATAGTACTTCTGGAATTTTAACACCTTGCTCTGGCAACCAATCAGTTAATACAGTGCTTAAATTAGCAGATGGATAAAAATAAGTGTTATTCTTAGAAAACAAAGCAGAAAGTTTATCCATACGACCAGTAACATTTAAATTGGCATACTTTCCAAAACCAAAATCCACAGAGCTATAATAGCTGTTTACTCTCATGTCTGAGCTAAAATTGAATGCTTGTACTGGATTTTTACTATTGGAAAACGTGTATACATTTGGAACATTTAAATAATCTGTAGTTACAAAACTAGAAGCATATTTAAATAACCTAACATTAGCAGAAGCTAAACCATTAACTGAAATAAAGTTAAATAATTTGTTAGTTTTAAACTTCGCCATAAACTCGTTATTATTATCGAATAAAGTGCGCTTATCTTCTCTATAATCACCACGACCTTCTTCTCTTCCATAAGGATGTGCTGAAAAAGGCATTTTTTCAGTTCTAATTAAATCATAACTTGAAATATTACTTCTTAACATTAAATCTACATAATCATTCATTTTGTAATTTAAAGTAGCATATGATTGTACATCATTTTTTTGATGACCTCTTAACCATTCATAGCTCATAAAATATGGATTATGATAACGTTGATATTCTGCAAACAAACTTTGAATTCCTTCTTTACCAGGTTGCCAATAGTTTTTCATATCGCTTATATTCCAGTCTGCTCCACCCCAAATAGAAATATTATAAATAATACTGTTTGGGCCATAGTTTACATCTGGTATGTTATCAGTATACTGTCTATTGTAATTCATATAAGCATCTAAGCTCAATTTTTTATTAAATCGAAGCGTTGAGTTAATATTAAAATTAGTTGAGTTTAATTGTGTATTTGGCACAATACCTTTTTGATAGGTTTGCGCTAAGGAAGTTCTAAAATCAACTTTATCAGAGGTTGAAGAAACAGAAACACTATTAGTGGACAATACACCTGTTTGAATAAATCGTTTTAAATTATCTTTTCCTCTTGCCGTCCATGGAGTTGGAATACGCGCACCTGTTGTTGGATCTATAGGACTATCGTACTGTGCAATTTTTTGACCATCAAATCTTGGACCCCAAATATCATAGTCGTTATCATTTAATCCTCCACCTTTTCCATCTACAAATGAATATTGACCATGATCGCCAGGTCCATAAGCATCTTGTGTTCTTGGTAAAGCAATAAATCCTTTATTAAATTGTGTGCTACTATTAACTTCTACAACTAAACCTTTTCTATTTTTAGTGCCTTTTTTAGTATTGATAATAATTGCACCATTTTGCCCTCTAAAACCATAAAGTGCAGCTGCTGCAGGACCTTTTAAAATAGTATAGCTTTCAATATCATCAGAATTAATATTCCAAGTATCAGAATTCATCGGAATCCCATCAATAACATATAAATAAACTCTCTCCCCACGCATATATACTTGAGGTGTACCAAGTAATTCTGCAGATATTGACACATTTAAACCTGCAGCTTTGCCAACAAGAGAATTAAGTGCATTGGGCTCCCTTGCTTTGATAAGATCATCGCCTTTAATTTCTTGGGTAGCATAACCAATGGTCTTTTTATCTTTTTTAATACCTAAAGCGGTAACAACTACGTCTGAAATCTGATTAACATTTGGTTGTAGTTGAATTAAATAATAATTTCTATTAGCAACAATTACTTCTGCTTTAGATTGATAACCCAAAAACATAGCTTGAATTTCATCACCAACTTTTACATTGAGAGAAAATTCACCATCGGAATTAGTTAATTCAGCAAGATTTGAATTTTTAACTACTACAGATGCTGCATCAAGAACTTTTTGAGAAGAAGCATCAATTACTTTTCCGCTAATTTTAATGGATTGCGCAAACGAAAAATTGGTTAGCATTAGGAACAGAATCCCAATGGATAGAGTTTTGGGTTGTTTTAGGAGATACATATTGGTTTATTTTAGACCCAAAAGTAGCTACCCAATGTTAATCAAATGCAAAGAGTTCTTTATCAATAAATAAAAAAATTGTAACCAAAATATTAACAGCACTAATGCTTATCAACTTCCTTATCAGAAACTACATTAAGAAATGCAGCTCTAATAGGCTTTGGCATTTTTATATAATCTCCTTTACAGTAAAACCATAAAACTTCATTTAAATCTTGTTCATTTACACGGTCTTCTTTCTTAAAATTAAATGACTCACTTTTAAGCTGCATTTTAGAGCGTGTAGTATTTTTTTCATTTAAATCGTATTGCGTTGGAATATAATTAAATGGTTCAAACGCTATTTTATTATTAAAGCAATTCCACATTGGAGTTGCTCCAGCATCGTATTGGCTCATGGGCGGTAGTCCTAAAATCAATTCAATTGTTTTCAACATAGAACTTGTAGAATACATAGTATGATCTACAAAATGACGTTTAACAAAGGCTCCTGCTACATATGCAGTACTTCTGTGTGCATCTACATGATCAGGACCATCTTGGGCATCATCTTCTAATATAAAAACAACACTCGAATCCCAAATATTGCTTTTACTTAAATAATCTACAAACATACCAACAGCGAGATCATTGTCCGCAACATGCGCATTTGGTGTGGGCCTACCTAATTGAAGCCCTTCTGTATGATCATTGATTAACCTGAGGGTGCTTAATTGAGGTACTTTATTAAGCTTTAGTAATGAATCAAAATCTCTTTTCCACTGATTCACTCGAGTAGTATCTCTAACTGTCTGATCCCAGCTGGAAAAGTAGGTACAAAAGTGATTTTCTAAAACAGGTAGATTTGGTTTAAAATCATCTGCAAATTCACCATACGTTCTGTAACTAACACCAGATCTTTTAGCAAAATCCCAAATAAATCCATTTTTATTATTTGCAATAGCTCTAGTACCTTCTGCATCGTAAGTGCCACCTCTACCACCATAACTAGTAACCCAATTTTTTTCTAAATAATCGTTAGCATAGGCACCCATTGACCAATTATGACCATCGGCACTTACTTCACCATCAACATAAAAATTATCTAATAATACAAATTCAGAAGCTAAAGCATGTAAATTAGGCGTTATCTTTCTTCCAAATAAACATAAAGAGGAATCCCCATTCCCTTCACTAATATCCCCTAAAACTTGATCATAGGTTCTATTTTCCTTAATTATATAAAACACATGTTTAATTGGGCAGGATTCACCAATTTTTTTTGGAATAATTGAATTTATTGGAACTTGTGAAGTCAACTCCTTATCCTTGCTATAAGGAGTATTAGCATATACTTGATTCGAGTACATTTTTAACGTATCGGGCGTGGGTATTTTAAAATAGCTTAAAGAACCCTTCATTAAACCCCCAATATACTGGACATCTTTAAGATTTTTAAGTAATCCCTTTTGTAAATTCAATTGTGCATTGATGTTATAAGGATCTGGGCCAAGAGGATTTGCAAAAGATGTGTATCCTTTTCCATTGACAACATAAAGGATATCATTAACTAACTTTACATTAGTTGGGTACCAGCCTACTGGAATAAACCCTTTAGAAACAGCGTGACCAGTTTTAGATACATCAAAAACAGATAAACAATTATTATCAGCATTTGCAATATAAAGTACTTTTTTATGATCATCTAAAACTACCGAATTTGTGCCCGAACCTGTAGGAGCATCTGGATATAAAGCTGCATTTAATGTTTCAATAGTTATACGTTTTTTAATATCGATAACAGAAACACTATTATCTTCTCCATTAGCAACATACAACAAAGCGCCATTCTTAGATAAGCAAAATTCATTAGGATGCGAACCAGTTGGAATTTCAGCAGTAATTTTCTTTAAATAAGTATTATAGACTAGTAATTTTGATTGACCCCAAATAGAAATATAGAGTTCGTTTTCACTATGCGACAGCATACAAGTATAGGCTTCAGCAGGTAAATTAACAGTCGAAATAATGTGTTTAGTAGATAGATCAATTTCATACAATTTGTTATTATCTTTAGTGACAACATACATAACTTTTCTTTTATTACTAATACATAAACCAGTAGGAGAAATTGGAGTAGGCCACTTTTTCCCTAAAACAAAGCTATCTAAAAGTATTAAACGGTCTTTTAAAATAGTAAATTTTAGAACTTTATTATCATTACCTGCAGAGGCATAAAATATCGTTGCATTTTTTTTATCAAATGCTAGACCGTACCACAACTTATCTACAACTAAACTATCTACAATTTTATTTGTAGCAATATTTAGTAATTGAAGAGTATTTAATTTTTGACCATTATTGGTAATTACTATATATTTTTTATTAGGTGAAACGGCCATATTTAAAGGTAAATCGCCAAGAAAAATAGTTTTTCCTACTGGACTTAATGACCATCCATTAGGTAATTTCCAACTTGACAAAATAGATTTTTCTGATTGCGATTTAGCAATAGTAGTAAACACAAAAAGAGCAAACATTAAATAAAATAAGTACTTGTGATTCATAATTAATATTTTTAAACAAAAACAACCACTAAGAATAGTGGTTGCAGACCAAACTTTAATTCATTAGTAAAAAAACTAACGATTAAAATTATAACAATAAACATATTTGAATAAAGCACCTACAATATTAAAATGTTAATTATTAAATGAGTAACTAAAATCATTCGATTAAAAAAAAGGCAACTTAATAATAAGTTGCCTACAAAAAAATATGATCATTTGAAAATAAACACAGAACAAATGAACAACAATATGAAAATTAAAATTAACAATTAGGAAACTTCAGAATATTAAGGAATTATCAAATTAATGTTACATTTCGAGATTACGGATATTTAAAAATGATATCATGAATTAAAATTAGCAATTTTGTAAATTTAATATTATGAAAAAAATATGTCTATTACTATTTGCAATAGTTTCAATGAAAAATAGTTTAGTAGCTCAAAATGATCGAAATTTTGGTAGTATTACTGGTACACTTATTGAAAACAATACAGGAAATAAATTAAAAGATGTTGCCATTAATTTAAAAGGTAATAGTAATATAAAAATAATGAGTGATGAAAAAGGGAATTTTAAAATACCAATAAATAACTTAGGAATATATCAATTAATTTTTTTTAAAGATGGGTTTCT
>CAIYSA010000336.1 GCA_903928655.1 uncultured Bacteroidota bacterium | reverse complement strand
GTTTCGGCAATTTTTACAGTTGGAACTGGATTATTAAAAGCTGAATTAGATAAAAGATATACATCAGAATCAGAAGCTCAAGCATTTTTAGAAAAATGTAAGGCTGCCTCATATACGATTTCAAGTTTAGAAACAAAACCAGCTAAACGTTCACCAGCAGCACCATTTACAACATCAACATTGCAACAAGAAGCTGCTCGTAAATTAGGATTTTCTGTTGCTCAAACTATGCAAGTTGCTCAACGTTTGTATGAAGCTGGTCGTATAACTTATATGAGAACTGACTCTGTAAATTTATCGGAAACGGCAATGGATCAGGCAAACAAAGCCATTAACGAAAATTACGGAGCAAAATATTATAATCCTCGTAAATACAAAACTAAAAGTAAAGGAGCACAAGAAGCACATGAGGCTATTCGTCCAACATACATTGATAGAACAGTTATTGATGGCGAACGCAACGAAATACGTTTGTATGATTTAATTTGGAAACGCACCATTGCTAGTCAAATGAGCGATGCTGAATTAGAAAAAACAACAGCAAAAGTTACGGTTAGTGGTGCTACAGAAATATTTGTTGCACAAGGTGAAGTTTTAAAATTTGATGGTTTCTTAAAAGTATATATGGAAGGAACTGATGATGAAGAAACGGATGAAGAAAACTCATCAATGTTGCCTCCAATGAAAGTTGGAGAAAAAATTGACAGTAAAGAAATTTCTGCAACACAACGTTTTACTCATCACCCAGCTCGATATACAGAAGCAAGTTTAGTAAAGAAATTAGAAGAATTAGGAATTGGTCGTCCATCAACTTATGCACCAACTATTAGTACGGTTCAAAAACGAAACTATGTTGAAAAGACAGATAGAGAAGGAACTCCAAGAAATTATGTTTGCTTAACATTAGTAAAACAAAATTTAACTAAAGAAACAAAAACAGAAAATACTGGTGCTGAAAAATCAAAATTATTTCCAACGGATATTGGTATAGTTGTGAATGATTTTTTATTACAATATTTCCCTACAATTTTAGATTTTAATTTTACTGCTAAAGTTGAAGAAGAGTTTGATGAAATTGCAGATGGTAATTTAGACTGGCAAAAAATGTTAGGCGAATTTTATCATCCTTTCCATAAAACAGTTGAGGACACAATGGAAAATAGCGAGCGTGCAAGTGGCGAACGCAGTTTAGGAATTGACCCAGCAAGTGGAAAGCCAATTATTGTGAGGATTGGACGCTTTGGACCATTAGCACAAATTGGAGAAACAAACGAAGAAACTGGTGAAGTTGCCAAATTTGCAAGCTTGAGAAAAACACAAAGTTTAGAAACGATAACATTAGAAGAGGCTTTAGATTTATTTAAGTTACCTATGAATTTAGGAACTTATGAAGGGAAAGAAGTTGTAATTGGTGTTGGACGTTTTGGCCCGTATATTAAATTAGACGAAGCATTTATTTCTATTCCACGAACCATTGATCCATTAACGATGGACATGGAAAAAGCAATTGAAATTATTAAAGAAAAAGAATTAGCTGATGCGCCAGTTGCACATTACGAAGGCAAAGGAGTAACTAAAGGCAAAGGCCGTTTTGGACCATTTATTAAATACGAAGGGATGTTTATTAATGTTCCTCGTGCCTATGATTTTGATAATTTATCTCAAAATGATATTAATGAATTAATTGAGAAAAAATTAGATAAGGAAGCAAACCGTTATATACATAATTGGTCTGAAGAAAAAATTTCGGTTGAAAATGCTCGTTGGGGACCACAAATTAAATTTGGAAAACTTCAACTAAAATTAATTAAAGACGGGGGAGGAAAGTTTACACCTGAAGAATTAGCAACCTTGAGTTTAGAAGAAGTTAAAGCAATGATTTTAACACAAGTGCCAAATGCCTTTAAGAAAAAAGCAACTGCAAAAAAAGCTTCAGCAAAAAAATCAACTACTAAAAAGGCTGCGCCAAAAAAAGCTACCGTTAAAAAAGCTGCAGCAAAGAAAGCACCTGCAAAGAAAGCAACAACTAAAAAGGCTGCGTTTAAAAAGAAATAAATAAAACTTTAATCATTTAAAAGTGGAGTATAGCTCCACTTTTTTTGTTTTGAACTATTTTCACTACATTTAAATTCTTTAAAAATATAATGGAATCTAAACTTTTAAAAAACCGATTAGAACTTCGTGCCATCTTCATGGCGATGTGGAATAATTTATTTTAGAATTTCAGGATTATTAAAATGATGAATTAAATTTAATTCCCAAAACTAAAAAATATTAAATTTCAAAAAAATATAAAAAAATGGCAAAAGAAGTAAAGAATGTAGAATACGGATTAGAAAAAATATTTGAAGGAGCCCAAGACTTTTTACCTTTATTAGGTACAGATTATGTTGAGTTTTATGTAGGAAATGCTAAGCAATCTGCACACTTTTATAAAACAGCTTTTGGATTTCAATCTCACGCTTATGCTGGATTAGAAACAGGCTTAAGAGATCGTACTTCTTATGTTTTAAAGCAAGATAAAATACGTATTGTTTTAACAACTGCTTTAACAAGTGATTCGCCAATTGGAGAACATGTTAAAAAACATGGAGATGGTGTAAAAGTAATTGCCCTTTGGGTGGAAGATGCGCATAAAGCTTTTGAAGAAACTGTAAAACGTGGTGCAAAAGTTTACATGGAACCAACCGTTGAAAAAGATGAACATGGAGAAGTTATACGTGCTGGTATTTATACTTACGGAGAAACAATCCACATGTTTGTTGAACGTAAAAATTATAATGGCGAATTTTTACCAGGTTTCAAGGCTTGGAAAAGCGATTATAACCCAGCTGCAGTTGGCCTTAAATTTATTGATCACATGGTTGGTAATGTTGGTTGGAACCAAATGAATGCAACTGTAAAATGGTATGAAGACGTAATGGGATTTGTAAACTTTTTAAGTTTTGATGACAAACAAATTACGACTGAATACTCTGCTTTGATGAGTAAAGTAATGAGTAACGGAAATGGTAGAATTAAATTTCCAATTAACGAACCTGCTGAAGGAAAGAAAAAATCTCAAATTGAAGAGTACATCGATTTTTATGAAGGAGCTGGTGTTCAACATTTAGCTTTAGCTACTGATGATATTATTAAAACAGTTGCTGAATTAAAAGCACGTGGTGTGGAATTTTTACCACCGCCACCTCAAGCGTATTATGATGAAATCCCAAATCGTTTAGGTGTTCACAGAGATATGATGAAAGAAGATATTAAAGAACTTCAAAGATTATCAATTTTGGTAGATGCAGATGAAGAAGGTTATTTACTTCAAATCTTTACAAAACCTGTTGAAGATAGACCAACTTTATTTTTTGAAATCATTCAACGAATGGGTGCAAAAGGATTTGGGGCTGGTAACTTTAAAGCCTTGTTCGAATCGATTGAAAGAGAGCAAGCCTTAAGAGGTACTTTGTAAATAATTTTATAATATAGTTTAAAAAAGGGTTGTGTTTGATATACGCAACCCTTTTTTATTTATAAAATAATTGAAATTTTATTTGCCATTCATTATTAGTTGAATTTTAGATAGTTAAATTTTATTCATAAAAAAGCTAAACCTTTTACAAATCTTACCGTATAATAATTTAAACAACCATAAATAAAAATAAAAAAAGCATGAAAACATTTTTCAACTATTCTAAACCTACTCGTTATGAAAACAACAACTCGCATTTCAGAAACACAATTTGTATTAACCGTTATTTCGGATAGCAATCAAACAATTGTCACAACTTATACAAGTGAAAATTTAAGCAGTTTTAATAGTACTATTTTAACCAGTGTT
>CAIYSA010000335.1 GCA_903928655.1 uncultured Bacteroidota bacterium | reverse complement strand
TTTATTAATATTTTTTATATTTACATATTAACAAAAAAATAACAAATCATGCCTTCATTTGATATTGCGAGTAAAACAGATGCTCAAACATTAGATAATGCAATTAATGTTGCGAAAAAAGAAATATTAAACCGTTTTGATTTTAGAGATTCGAAAAGTGAAGTAGAATTAAATAAAAAGGATTTAATTATTTCGATTACTACCGAACACGATATGCGTTTAAATGCAATTATTGATTCTATTCATAGCAGAATGATGAAGCAAGGTTTAGATCCTCGTTGTTTGGATGAAAGTAAAGCGCATTACCCTTCGGGAATGGTCATAAAAAAAGAAATCAAAATTCGTCAGGGAATTGAAAAAGAAGCCGCCAAAAAAATATTAAAAGATATAAAAGACAGTAAAATAAAAGTAACGGCTCAATTAATGGACGATATTATACGAGTTTCTAGTAAAAGTATTAATGATTTACAAGGTGTAATGGCGATTTGCCGACAAGGTGATTATGAAATTCCTTTGCAATTTATTAATATGAAATAAAACGGTAAAATTACTTTTAAGAGTATAATTTCAAATGTAATAATCGTTTAATTTTTATTTAAATAGTTTATAAAAAAAGTATATTTGTTCAACAAATTAAAAATTATGAAAAGAATTATAACAATTTGTTCCGCTATCATTTTATTGAGCGCATTTACATCCTCATATGGAGATAAAATTTCAGAAGTAAAAATGGGTAATCAAATTTGGATGAAAGAAGATCTTGATGTTACTAAATTTAGAAACGGGGATATAATTAAACAAGCAACAACAGCAGGGGAGTGGAAGATGGCTATAGCTAATAAACAGCCTGCTTGGTGCTATTTGTTTTTTGACTCAAATATTTTTGAAAAAAGAAATGATTTTGTAAAATACGGTAATGAATATATTAGAAAATATGAAAAAATTGGTAAAATTTATAATGCTTATGCGTTAATTGATACAAGAAATATAGCCCCAATTGGATGGAGGGTTTCAACTACTTCAGACTGGAGTAAATTAAACAAGTATTTAATGAATAATTACAACCCACCAAATAAAAAAGGAACATTTTTTAAGGAATTAGTCATCTCTAGATTTAAGGAAGGAAGCAAAAGTGATCTTGAATCGAATATAACTGGTTTTTCAGCAATGCCATTGGGTGCTTGCGACAAAAAGGGAAATTTTCAAGAGTTTTTAACTGGTACTAATAATTCTACATATTATTGTGAGTATGGTGTAATAAATGATGATGCTCCCTATTATCAGTTAGGCAATCCTGCATATGTTCGTTTTGAGGATGATAATAATAGCCGTGAATTGTTTTTAAAACAGTTTAATTATGGATATTTTTCTGAGTTTATCAATCAACGTGGTTTACCAATTAGGTGTATTAAAGATTCCACCAACACGTTATAATTAATTATTTTCTTTTCCGTGCTATTGCAAAAAAAAGGAAATAAAAATCAGACAAGGAATTGAAAAGGAAGCTTCTCGAAAAATATTAAAAGATATAAAAGACAGTAAAATAAAAGTGACGGCACAATTAATGGATGATATAATACGTGTTTCCAGTAAAAGTATTAATGATTTACAAGGTGTTATGGCGCTTTGCCGCCAAGGGGATTATGAGATTCCTTTACAGTTTATAAACATGAAGTAAAATTTTAAGTTTTAAGAATCCAATTTTAGCTTTTAATTATAGTATTAATCTTGTTAGGTAATTTCATAATAAAAGTATATTTGTTTAACTAAATTATTAAAAAAATGAAAAAAATATTCTCTATTTCAATCGCTATCGTTTTGATGTTTTCTGCATTTACAAAATCTGATGGGAATAAAATTCCTTCTGCTACTGTAAAAAAATTAGATGGTTCAACTACAAATTCTAATACATTTAGTAATAATGGTAAACCAATGATTATTAGTTTTTGGGCAACATGGTGTAAACCATGTAAAAAAGAACTTGATGCTATAAATGAAGAATACGCAGATTTGCAAAAAGAAACAGGTGTTAAGTTAATTGCCATTTCAATTGATGATGCTCGTAGTTCGGGTAAGGTTGTTACTGATGTTAAAGTGAAAGGTTGGAAATACGAAGTTTATATTGATGAAAATCAAGATTTTAAACGCGCTATGAATGTAAATAATGTACCTCATACTTTTTTAGTAGATGGTACTGGACAAATTGTATGGAGTCATAATTCATATGCAGAAGGTGACGAAGAAAAATTATTTGAAAATGTTAGAAAATTAGCAAAAGGAGAAAAACTAACACACTAATTATCTTATAAAACGATTACTTTTAAAATAAATCCATTAACCTAAAATATGTCTAAAAAAATTACTTTACGCTTTCTTTTAATATTTACTTTTAGTTTATTCTTTAATAAATATAATGCCCAAACCGAAACTGATTTGGGAAATATACATGGAAATTTTCAGATTGATGCGGCTAATTATCAAAGAGATACAATAATAAAAGCAGATCCAGGTAGTGAAGTATTTAGATATAATGCGTTTGGTAATATTAATTATACCAAAGGTGGATTTAGTGCAGGTGCTCGTTTCGAAAGTTATAATCCGCCATTAATTGGTTACTTGCCTGGTTACAGAGGTTCTGGTGTTCCGTATAGATTTGCTCGTTATAAACACAAAGACATTGATATTACCGTTGGTAATTTTTATGAGCAATTTGGAAGTGGAATTGCTTTAAGGGCTTATGAAAACAGAGGTTTATTATACGATAATGCTTTAGATGGTATGCGCGTTATTTTTACACCTAGAAATGGTGTTACTTTAAAAGGTTTAGTAGGTAAGCAACGTACTTATTTTTCATTATCGCCAGGTGTTGTAAGAGGCATTGATGGAGAAATTAATTTTATGGAATTGTTTGATTCACTACTTGGAAAATCAAAAACAAAACTAATTTTAGGTGGTAGTTTTGTCAGTAAATATCAGCAAGATCAAGATCCTACAATTGTTCTTCCAGAAAATGTTGGAACTAGTGCTGGCCGTTTAGCTATCATTAGAGGTGGTTTTAATTTTAATGCTGAATACGCTTATAAAATTAATGACCCTTCGTATCAAAATAAATTTAGTTATAAGCCTGGGCAAGCAATTATAGCTTCAACTTCATATGGTACAAAAGGCTTTTCAATTATGTTTGCTGGTAAAATGCTCGATAATATGAGTTTTAGGAGTGATAGAAATGCCACAAATACAATTGATATGATTAACTACCAACCAGATTTAAGTAAATTTCATACATACTCATTAATGGCATATTATCCTTACGGTACTCAAGCAAACGGAGAAGTAGGGGGAAGTTGTGAAATTCAATACAAAGTAAAAAAAGGAACTTGGTTGGGTGGAAAATATGGAATGGATATCACAGTAAACGGCTCAGCATTTTATGCTTTAGATACCATGGGAATTAATGCATCAACCGATTCAATCAAACATTTAAAATATTCAACAAATTATGGTAATGTTGGAAACGAATTTTATCATGACATCAATATTGAAATCACAAAAAAATTAAGTAAAAAATTGAAGTTTACAATGATGTATGCTAATCAATTTTTAAATCAATCTGTTGTTCAATTTAATACTTTGGATAAAGAGGAACATCCAGATGTAAGCTCTCACATTGGTGTTTTAGATATTACTTATAAATATAAATCTAATTCAGCCATTCGTTTTGAAACACAAGGTTTCTTTGGATCATATAATTACAGAGATTCAAAATTAGATGCTAATGGAGTAAAAAATAGTACAAATAATACAGGCTCTTGGATTTCTGAATTAATAGAATGGACGCCTTCTACACATTGGAGCATTACCATTGCTGATCAATATAATTATAACAACCCCATTGTTGCCAAACGCGTTCATTATTATTTTGGAATGCTTGGTTATGTAAATGGTCCAACTCGCATTTCTATAAGCTATGGTCGTCAACGCCAAGGTATTTTTTGTGCCGGTGGTGTTTGCCGATTTGTACCAGCTTCTAGTGGATTATCTTTAAGTATATCATCAAGTTTTTAATAAATTAAATATCATGAAAAAAATAATTTCTAAAATTACTAGTTTACTTTTTTTAATAGGTGTTAATGTAAGTTGTGATTATGTTACAAATGTAAATCCACCAGTGGAACCAACAACAGGGCCTGTTTCAAATGTTATTTATCGTAAAGTTCTGGTTGAGGATTATACAGGTCATAAATGTGGTAATTGTCCGGCGGCAGCTGTAGTTTTATCGGGATTAGAAACTACATTTTCTGGTAAAATTGTACCATTAGCAATTCATGCAGGTTTTTTTGCTACAACTAATGTTGCCTATCCAACATCCTTTACAACAACTGCTGGAAATGCTTATGATGTTCTTTTTGGGAATTCGGCAGCAGGAAATCCAAATGGCTTAGTTAATAGAGTAGGTTATGGAACAGGAAGTTTTATCAAAGCATATTCAATTTGGAGTAGTGAAGTGGCAATATTAGCAGCACAACCAGCCAAATTCCAAATAAAAATAAAAAACACCTTTAACACAGCTACAAATTTATTAAATACGGATATTACTGTTAAATCTTTAGCTAGTAATTTAGGGACTTACAAATTAGTTGTGCTTTTGTCGCAAGATGGAATTATTGCAGAACAATTAAATTATACATTACCAGTTGGAAGTCAAAATGTTTTAAATTATGAATTCAATCATGTATTAAGAGGAGCAATCAACAGCGAATGGGGTGATCTTGTTTTTCCTGCTGCTGCTAGTATTAATGATTCTGTTGTTAAATCATTTACAGGTTTTAGTGTTAATTCAACATATGATGCCGCAAAATGTCATGTAATTGCATTTGTTTATGATGCTGATGCCGCAAGTTCAACTTTTTATGAAGTGTTGCAAGTTGAAGAAGAAAAGGTGAAATAATATTTTTATTTAGGCTAAATAGAAATAACAAAATAATGTAATTAGTAAAATGCCAATTACATCTAAAACCAGCCCAACCTTAAACATATCTTTCATTTCTATGCGTTTTGTGCCAAATACAATAGTGTTTGCTGCTGTAGCAACAGGAAGCATAAAGCCTAATGAAGCTGCAAATGTTGCAGGAATCATTAATAACAAAGGTGGTAAATCCAAATCTTTCTGAAGAGCAATCATCACAGGAATAGCTAACTGAATACTTGCTATGTTAGAGGCAAATTCGCTAATAATGGTTACAATAACGCATATTCCTAAAATAATAAAAATGATATGCACGCCCTTTAAGGCTGATAAACTATGAGCTAACCAGTCGCTTAGGCCAGAAACATCAAAACCATAAGCTAGTGCAAAGCCACTACCAAACATTAAAATAATATCGTAACGTATTTTTTTTGCATCATCCCATTCTAATAAAGATTCACCTTTATTTTGCTTACTTGGAATTAGGAATAATAATAAAGCTGCTAAAATAGCCACACTCGCATCATCTACTAATTTTGGATTTGAAAACAGATGATTCCAACCTTTGTAGGTAAATGTTTCAAAAGCAATATCGGAGCGGGTAAACCACAATAGCATACAAGAAATAAAAATACCCGAAATCCATTTTTCTTCATAAGAAAATTTTCCTAAGAGCGTATAATTATTTTTAAAATGGTGTTTACCTAAATTTGTTATAACGACTTTCTTTCTTAAATAGTAAAACCGTAAAACAAAAAATGTGGCCATTAAAAATAGTGCAGATAAAGGGAAACCAATAGATGCCCATTTTAAAAAGTTTAAATCATTTAAATGAGGAAATGCTTCTTTGTAGGCTTTAAAAAAATACATGTTTGGTGGAGTTCCTACTGGTGTTGCCATTCCTCCAATAGTTGCGGCAAAGGCTAATCCTAATAAAATAGAAGCTGCAAATCGGCTTTTACTTTTTTCTCCGTGTATAAATTCATCCGTTTCACTAACTAAGGCCATTACAGCTCCAAAAAGCATCATGGTTGTTGCTGTATTCGAAATCCAATTGCTTATTAAGTATGATGATAACATCACTCCTAATAATATGTTATGTGGTTTTGTGCCAACTACCGATAATATTTTAATAGCAATACGCTTATGTAAATGCCATTTCTCGATTGCAAAAGCTAACATAAAACCTCCAATAAATAAAAATATAATACTATCAGTATATTGTTGGGCTACCGATTTGGTATCTGCAATTCCTAGTAAAGGCATTAACAAAAAAGGGATAAGTGCTGTTACAGCTAAATGAACTGCTTCTGTAAACCACCATAAACTCATCCAGGCTGCAATTCCCGCCATTAAACTTACATTTGGATTTGAAGGATCTAAGTTTGTAAATAACCAAATAGAACATGCCACCAATGGCCCAAGTAAAATGAAAAAATATTTAATGATATTTTTGTACATATATAGTATATAACAAATGTAAGATTTTAACTTTACACAAAAATAAAAACACGATGCGAATTGTATTTATGGGAACCCCGGAATTTGCGGTTGCAAGTTTAGATATTTTAATTCAAAATAATTATAATTTAGTTGGCGTTGTTACTGTGCCAGATAAACCTGCAGGGCGTGGACAACAATTACAACAATCGGCAGTAAAAAAATATGCCATCGAAAAAGGTTTAAACGTGTTGCAACCCGAAAAATTAAAAGACGAACAGTTTATAAATGAGTTAAGAGATTTAAAAGCAGATTTACAATTTGTAGTTGCCTTTAGAATGTTGCCAGAAGTGGTTTGGAATATGCCCCCTTTAGGAACTTATAATTTGCATGGATCCCTTTTGCCAAAATATAGAGGTGCTGCTCCAATTAATTGGGCAATCATAAATGGTGAAACAGAAAGCGGTGTTACTACTTTTAAATTAAAACATGATATTGACACTGGTAATGTATTGTTTCAAGATAAAGTTCAAATTACACCAACAACCACAGCGGGAGAATTACACGATAGTTTAATGATTGCTGGTGCTAACTTAATTTTAAAAAGTGCCAAACAAATTGAAAGTGGTGATTATGAATTGAAACCACAAAATGATGTGGAAGCAATACATGCTCCAAAAATATTTAAAGATACTTGCCTCATCAATTGGAATAATTCAGTAGAATCTATTTATAATTTAATTAGAGGCTTATCTCCTTATCCAACTGCATTCACAACATATATAGATAAAAATAATCAATCTGTTTCTATTAAATTATTTAGTTCCGAAATTGAAAAATGTATTCATCATCTTAATAATGGTGAGATAGAAACTGATTCTAAAACATACTTGAAAGTTGCTTGCAGCAATGGTTTCATTCATATAAAGGAGTTGCAAATGGCAGGCAAAAAACGAATGACAATTGAAGAGTTTTTGCGTGGTTTTAAAGTATATCAAGAGTTAAAATTCTGTGTTTAACCTAAATGTAATAGCAACAACCAATCACAAACTTTTTTTATCAATACGCTATATATAAGTGTTAAATTGGTGCATATCGTGTTCAAAACCCTTATTGTGATAGGAAATTAGCTTAGACTTATTAACAAAAGTCCAATTTATAAACAAAACGAGCTATTTTTTCAATAAAACTGTTGCTAAATAGGGATTAGCATATACATTTGTATCACAAATAATTTATAAAAAGTTTAACCCTTAAAAACAAACAACATGAACAAAGCAGAATTAATCGAAGCAATCGCTAACACAACAAAAATGACTAAAGCTGACTCAGGTCGTTCTTTAGATGCTACAATCGAAGCAATCAGCAAAGCATTGAAAAAAGGAGACCGTTTATCTTTAGTAGGATTTGGTTCTTTTTCAGTAGCTAAACGTGCTGCACGTTTAGGTCGTAATCCACAAACAGGAAAAGAAATTAAAATTGCTGCTAAAAAAGTAGTTAAATTTAAAGCTGGAACTGAGTTAGCAACTAACGTTAACAAAGGAAAATAATTAGGAAACTAATTAGCTTAAAACCCTTTCAATATCATTGAAAGGGTTTTTTGTTTTATAACGTATAATAAAAACGTATTTTTATAAAAGTATTATGATAGACCGACAACGGATTGAGCCTTTTTCGAAATTTGAATTACTTGCCAAGCAAGTAGTTGAAGGGTTTATTACAGGTTTGCATAAAAGTCCGTTTCATGGTTTTTCTGTTGAATTTGCCGAACACCGCATTTATAATACAGGCGAAAGTACCAAGCATGTGGATTGGAAATTATTTGCCAAAACAGATAAATTGTTTTTAAAACGCTACGAAGAAGAAACAAACCTGCGTTGCCAAATTGTAATAGATACATCTAATTCAATGCTTTTTCCTTTAGAGAAAAAGAATGAAAATTCTCTTAATAAATTATCGTTTTCTGTTTATGCCGCTGCAGCGTTAATGGAATTATTAAAACATCAGCGTGATGCCGTTGGCTTAACGTTTTTTGATAAAGAAGTTGGAAAACATTTTATTGCAAAAAGTAATCCTACTCAACAAAAAATAATGTATCATGAGTTAGAAAGCTTGTTAAATAAACAAGTAGCAGAAGAAACTACATCAACTCAATCCGCCATAGCTATTAATCAAATTGCTGAAATAATTCACAAGCGTTCGTTGGTGGTTATTTTTAGTGATATGTTCGAAGATCAATCCAATTTGGAAGGAATTTTTGCTTCGTTACAGCATTTAAAATATCGAAAACATGATGTTGTTTTGTTTCATGTTATCGATAAAAACTTAGAACTCGATTTTGATTTTGAAAATCGTCCGTATCATTTTATTGATATTGAAACCAAAGCCGAAATAAAATTAAATCCTTCTCAAATCAAGGAAGTTTACACAAAAAAAATTAATGAATACATCGAAGCCATTAAATTAAAGTGCGGACAATACAAAATTGATTTTGTGGAAGCTGATATCAATCAAGGCTTTTATACCATTTTACAGACCTATTTGGTGAAACGTGGGATGATGCTAAGGTAATTTTATTATAGGGGGAATTAGGCAACGTTTCTATCTAAAAAATAAAAGGTAATACCCTAATTCTTTTTAATAATAACCTGAGAAGGAAGTTGAATGCCGTATAATTCAAAAATAAAATTAACCAAACCTTCCATTTCTTCTTTGGTATTGTATTTTGATAAGGAAAAACGAATTGAATTTTCAGCTTCTTCTTTTGATAAACCCATTGCTTTTAAAACATGCGAACTTTCGGTAGTTGCTGAAGTGCAAGCAGAACCAAGTGCTACGGCGTATTTTGATTTAAGATGAGAGAAAAGACTACCCCCATTTTTTAATTTAGGAAAATAAATATTAGAGGTATTATACAAACGGTAACGAGTAGAACCATTGATGTGTAATTCGGGAACCTCCAATAACTGGTGTTCTAAATAACCTCTTATTTTTGAAATATGGGCATTGTTTTCCCAAAATTCTGCTTTAGCAATTTCGCAAGCCTTTCCTAAACCTACAATCGATGGTACATTCAGCGTGCCACTACGTTTACTGTTTTCTTGTGAGCCACCGTGAAACAAGGGGATTAAATTAACGCGTGGGTTTTTTCGTCGCACATATAAAGTCCCAACTCCTTTTGGAGCAAATAGTTTATGACCTGAAATACAACATACGTCAATTCCTAGGTCATTGACATCAATTGGTAATTTACCAGCTAATTGAGTTGTATCGCTAAAAAAAATAGCCTCGTGTTGGTGGGTGATTTCCGAAATTTTCTCTAAATCTTGTAACACACCTGTTTCATTATTAGCTGCAATAACTGATACTAAAATAGTTTTTGGAGTAAAGCTTGCTTTCAATTCATCTAAATCAATACGACCTTCTCTATCAACTTTTAGATAGGTTATTTCAGCTCCAAGCTCTTGTAAATAGTCGCAAGTATCTAAAACAGCTTTATGTTCTGTTTGAGTTGTAATGATATGATTTCCTTTACTCTTATAAGCTTCAAAAATGCCTTTTAAGGCCATATTGATTCCTTCAGTTGCTCCAGATGTAAAAATGATTTCGCTTGGCTCAGCTTCAATAAAACTGGCAACTTGTTGTCTTGCTTTTTCTATGGCGCCACTTGCGTACCAGCCAAATTCGTGAGTTGAGCTATTTGCATTTCCAAAGTGCTTACTAAAAAAAGGAAGCATCTCTGCTAAAACTCTTTCATCTACTGGTGTTGTGGCGTTATAATCTAAATATATCAAAATGTATTTTCTAGAATATTAATAAAATTACATTCGTTCAGGAACTTCAATTCCCAAACATTTCATTCCGTTTTTCATAATTGAAGCGGTTGTTTCAATTAATTTAATTCTAAATTCTTTAATTGTTTCATTCTCTTCTTTTAAAACTGGGCACTCATTATAAAACTGATTAAACAATTTAGTCAACTCATAAATGTAGTTAGCTACAATTGCTGGGTTGAATAAAGTAGCTGATTCTTCTAAAGCAATTGAGAAATCATATAATCCTTTTACCAGTTCTTTTTCTTTTGGTTGTAATACAATTGAATCAGAAATAATAAGTTGAGTAGTTGGTTTTTCGAACTTGCGTAAAATTGATTTAATACGAGCGTGAGAATATTGAATAAATGGACCTGTGTGACCATTAAAATCAATACTTTCTTTTGGGTCGAACATCATTTTCTTTTTTGGATCAACTTTTAAAATAAAATATTTTAAAGCGCCCATTCCAATAGTTGTATAAAGCGTTTCTAACTCTTCGTTTGTAAAGCCTTCTACTTTTCCTAACTCTTCAGTGGTTTCTTTTGCTGTTGCCACCATGCCATCAATTAACTCGTCAGCATCAACAACAGTTCCTTCGCGGCTTTTCATTTTTCCTTCAGGTAATTCAACCATTCCGTAACTTAAATGAAAGCACTCTTTAGCCCAATCATAGCCTAATTTTTCAAGGCATTTGAATAATACTTTAAAGTGATAATCTTGTTCATTTCCAACGGTATAAATCATTTGATTTAATTTTGGAAATTCCTTAGCACGTTCAATAGCTGTTCCTAAATCTTGAGTAATATATACAGAAGTACCATCGCTACGCAACACTACTTTTTCATCTAAACCTTCAGTTGTTAAATCAATACAAATACTACCGTTTTCTTTTTTATAAAAAATGTTTTTTGCTAATCCTTCTTGTACAATTTCTTTTCCTAATAAATAGGTATTGCTTTCATAATATAATTTATCAAAGGTAACTCCCAATTTTTTATAGGTGACATCAAATCCTTTGTAAACCCAGTTATTCATGGTTTTCCAAAGTTCAATAGTTTCAGGGTCGTTGGCTTCCCATTTCAAAAGCATTTCCTGAGTTTGCAACATGATGGGCGCTTTTTTCTCAGCTTCCTCTTTTGTTAAACCCTGTGTTTCTAATTCGGCCGTTTGTCGTTTGTATTCTTTATCAAAAGCAACGTAATATTTTCCAACTAAATGATCTCCCTTTTCATGAGTAGATTCAGGTGTTTCACCATTTCCAAATAATTTCCAGGCAATCATACTTTTGCAAATATGAATCCCACGGTCGTTTATTAAATTTACTTTAATAACTTCATGCCCTTGTGTTTGTATGATGTTTGCAACTGAAAATCCTAATAAATTATTACGAATATGACCTAAATGCAATGGTTTATTGGTGTTGGGCGATGAATATTCCAACATAATTTGTTTGCCAGTACTATTCGCTTTTTTAATTCCGTAGTTTGGTTGTGAGGCAATTTCTTTAAATTCATTTAACCAAAATGAGTTGGCTAAGGAAAAATTTAAAAATCCTTTTACCACATTAAAATTAATAATGTTGGCGTTTTCTTTTAAAAGCAATTCACCAATAATTTGCCCAGTATTTTCGGGAGTTGTTTTGGCGGCTTTAATAAAAGGAAAGGTTACTAAGGTGTAATCTCCTTCAAATTCTTTTTTTGTTTTTTGTAAAACAATACTTTCTGGAGTGGTTGATAATTCGAATAATTGATTAACAACTGCCGATATGGTTTGCGATAAATAAGATTCAATGTTCATGGCTTAAAAATACAAAATTTTAATTTTATATTTACCTTATGATTATAGATTTAAGAAGCGACACAGTTACCGTTCCTAGTAAAGGAATGATGGATGCAATGATGAGTGCAGTAGTTGGTGATGATGTTTTTGCAGAAGACCCAACTGTTATTGCCTTAGAAAAAAAGATTTCTTTGATGTTTAATAAAGAATCTGCAGTATTTTGTCCAAGTGGAACCATGACTAATCAAATTGCAATTAAATGCCACACACAACCTGGCGACGAATTAATATGCGACGTTAATTCTCATATTTATAATTACGAAGGTGGCGGAATTTCATCAAACTCGGGTGTACAAGCTAAATTATTGCAAGGAGATAGAGGACGAATTACCGCAAATTTAATTGAAGATAATATTAATGGAAATTATGATTGGTTAACCAAAACATCATTAGTATGTTTAGAAAACACAGTCAATAGGGCAGGAGGGAGCTATTATACGCTAAACGAAACCTTAGAAATAACAACACTTTGCAAACAAAAACAATTAGGGTTACATTTAGATGGCGCTCGTTTATTTAATGCTTTGGCTGAAACGAAAGAAAATACTGTTGATGTTGGAAATGCATTTGATTCCATTTCTATCTGTTTATCAAAAGGATTAGGCGCTCCTGTTGGCTCTTTATTATTGGGAACTACAGATTTTATAAAAAAAGCACGCAGAGTTCGTAAAGTATTTGGTGGTGGTATGCGTCAGGCTGGTTTTTTGGCTGCTGCAGGTATTTATGCTTTAGATAATAATATTAATCGTTTAACAGAAGATCATAAACGCGCTAAACAAATTGAAGCGATGTTAGCTCAATTACCTTATGTAGAAAGTATTTTGCCAGTTGATACAAACATTGTGATTTTTAATCTTTCTCCAAGTTTGAAATTTGATTTATTTGAAGCTAAACTAAAGGAACAAGGCATAAAAATGTCAGCGTTTGGTAAGCAAACCGTAAGATTTGTAACTCATTTAGATTTTACAGATGATATGCTTATGAAATTAGAATCTGTTTTGAAAGGAATTTAAGTGTTAATGTTTAAAATATTTACATTATTACTTTTCTTTTTATAGTTTAAATTTTAAATCTGATAAGTTTAACTAAATTAGATTATCTTAGTTGTTTTTAGAAAATTAACATTTTTTTATTAAATTTTAACATTTTATTCCATGAAAAAGGCATTTTTTCTTTGTTTTTCATTAATAAGACTAATTGTATTCAGTCAAAATAAAGAGGAAACGCCCAATTGGGTTAACTCATCAAACGAACAATATAAATACTTATCCTGTTGTTTTTATCATTGCGAAAAACTGCCGGTAAGTAAAGATAAATTTGATGAAAAAAAAATTACGCTCGAACAATTACTAAAAACAGAAATATCAAAAAAAATTCAAACTTCAGTTCGAAGTTTAGACATAAGGGAAGTAAAACAAATTGACAACAATAATAAAACTGAATTACAAAGTAATTATAGCTCATCAAATACAATTTCAACTAATGTAAGAACCTTAGGTAATACTTATCAGTTAGAATTTTGGCCAAAAAATTATAATAAGCATTTGAAATATATTACTGGATATATTAAAATTGATAGGGCTGATTTAGAAAGAGAATATTCGAATATAGTTAAAAACGAATTAAGTGTTTTAGAGGCTGAATTAGAAGTAAACTTAGAAGAAAGTAATGAAAATTTACTGAAGATTTCAGAACGAATCAATGTTTCAATGTCAAATGTTTCAAACGACTTAAATATCCTCACTAGCCTTATTACAGGTTCAGATTATTCGATCTACCAACAAAAATTTATTGATTTAAAACGAAAAAACGGACAGTTAATGAACAAAATAATTGGTAAAGAATTTGAGAACAACTATAGAAAAGCTAACCGCTTGTTACAAGAAAAAAATTGTATAAAGGCTTACGAACTGCTCAATAAATTAAATATCATAAATCCTAACGATAATCGTGTTTCTGATGATAAAATAACGGCTTTACATTGCCTAGAAACCGGAATGCTTTCTAGGATAACCGCATTTGAAAATAAAAATGAATTTGAAGATGCTTTATTTACACTTGATTCAATTTGTTGGTTATTACCTAAATATATTAAGCTTTACGAAAACAAGAAAGCGAATTTAATTTCTAACTATTTTGAAAAAAAATTTATGCAAATTGATAATGTAATTCAAACAAATATAGACGAAGCAAAAAAAATGCATGATGGGATACAGTTTTTCGGTTCCGATAAATACAAAAACGATT
>CAIYSA010000334.1 GCA_903928655.1 uncultured Bacteroidota bacterium | reverse complement strand
TAAAAACCAAGTTCGATTTATTGCATACCGAGATAGTAGAAACAAATAATTTACTCAGTAAATGCAAAAAAAGAGCAGGAGAAATCACCGAAACAGAAAAACAAACAATATCCCTTTACTATGATATTAAGCAGCTAAAAAACGATAATATTACCCTTGCTAATAGGATAAATAATCTCAGGAAAGAATATACAGATTTGCTTAGTAACAACGTTGACGTTAAGAAAGAGAATGACGGATTGTCCGATAAAAAAATAGATTATCAAGATACCCAGATAGATAAAATAGAACTACAGAAAATAAAAGATGTTGAGGACGCATGTGGGTTATTACTAAAGGATAGCGGTATAAAAACAACTATTGTAAATAAATACTTACCTATAATGAACTCGCTTATAAATAAATACTTGGAGATAATGGACTTTTTTGTGTGTTTTACACTTGACGAATCCTTTAATGAAACGATAAAATCGCGCCACCGCGATAGCTTCTCATACGCCAGTTTCTCAGAAGGCGAAAAAATGAAAATCGACCTAGCATTATTATTCTCTTGGCGCGAAATAGCAAAAATGAAAAACTCAACTAATACAAACTTACTGATACTAGATGAAATCCTAAGCTCTGCGTTAGATACACAAAGCAACGAGTACATCATGCAACTTTTGAAGAAGTTTTCAACCGAGTGTAATGTGTTGGTTATTTCTCATAATGTGGAGAACATCATAGAACGGTTTGATAGAGTTATTGAAGCAGAAAAACATGGTGATTTTTCTGTATTAGTCGATAAAACATTTTAAATAAATACACTTTTATATCGAGTAAAACTACACATGAAAACCTTTAGAGAATATTTAAACGAAAATAAAACCCAAGAATTGGTCTTGATACGAGGCGTACCAGGAAGCGGTAAATCAACACTTGCCAAAAAACTGGGCTATGCACACTTTGAAGCCGATATGTATTTCGAACTAAAAGGTAAATATGCCTTTGACGCATCAAAATTACAGGAAGCCCATAAGTGGTGTCAGAATGAAGTATATAAAACACTAAAAGCAGGAAAATCTTGCGTTGTTTCAAATACCTTTGTTAAACGCTGGGAAATGCAGCCATATCTTGATATGGCAAAAAAAGAAAATATACCCGTTAGAATAATAGAAGCAACGGGTAATTATAAAAATGTTCATGGTGTACCCGATGAGGTGATCGCCAACATGAAACAACGCTGGGAAACAGTAAAACTAAATTAAAAGCTTGACTTAACCATCAAATAGGTTATAATAACACCTTACTTAACTTGAAGAGAGACTATAAATTATGTTATATTTAAACAAAAACAACAAAAAAATTGAAATCGAACGAGAAATACGAGTCCACCGTGACATTGGTGGACCAGTATACACAGTTATATTACTAATCCCCATTGAAGGGGAGGATATGCGTGACAAAGTTTATTTTGCCGAGTACGAAAAATCCCGTGCATTAGCACGAGCGAAACAATTTGTTCGCAATAAAGTGG
>CAIYSA010000333.1 GCA_903928655.1 uncultured Bacteroidota bacterium | reverse complement strand
GGATGTTTTTATGATTGAATTAGTTGAAAGGTATAAAGAGCTTTTAACTGGGGATATTCATCCCGATTTTTATAAATAAACGATATATGAAATGTCTTTTTAATTCCTTAATTTTAGATGCATTTTAAACAATATTAGTAAGTATATTTCGTTTTTAATCAACACAAATCGTTACAAATTATTTTTAATTCCCATTTAATGAACACAAAATATATTTCATTTTTTTTATTCGGATTATTGAGTTATGCTAGTTTTTCGCAAGTTAAAATTGGCCAATGGGTTGATCATTTGTCCTATTATTATGCTAATGCGGTTTCGAAAGTTGGAAATACGGTTTATGTTTCTAATGGGCAAGGTTTGGCAAAATATAATGCTGGTGATAACAGCATCGAAAAATTAACAAAAATAGAAGGTTTATCGGATGTTGGAATTAGAACAATTAAAAAAAATGATTATAATGATGTTTTATTAGTTATTTATAATAACTCAAATATCGATGCCATTAATCCTAACGGAACAATCATTAATATTTCTGATTTAAAACGAAAAATTATACCTGGTAAAAAAATTATAAACGAGGTATATTTTAATGGTAATATGGCTTATTTAGCTTGTGGTTTTGGTATGATATTAATTGATACCGATAAAATGGAAATTAAAGAAACGTATCAAATTGGAAACGGAGTTTCTTATAAAGAAATATTTCAAGTAACTAAAACCGATTCAGCAATTTTTGCAGCAACAGAATCAGGAATTTATTATGGATTACTTTCAAAAAACTTATCTAATTATCAAAACTGGCTACCTTTAAATATTGGAATTACTCCAGGACCATATAATGGTATAGTAAATTTTTACGGAAAAATTATTGCTAATTATTCTGCAAGAATGGCTTCAAATTTATCTATGGCAGATACGTTATGGCAATATGATGGAACTAGTTGGGCAAAATACCCATACCTTACAAATACAGAAAATAAAAAAATGTATGATTATTCTAAATATGGAAAATTATTAATATTAGACCAATGGGGTTTGGCAGATTATTCGATTACAGGCGTTAAAGGTGATTGGATTACAAATTATGGCTATGATTATGCGTCAATAAACGATGGCTATTATGAAAACAATTCTCATTTTTGGTTAGCTGATTCTAAATATGGCTTAATTAAATCAAATGGAGGATACCCAAGTAGTAATGAAAAAATTAATATTAATGGTCCAGGAAATAATCTTTCCAATGATTTAGCTATTAAAGATGGAAATTTAGTTGTAGCTCCAATTTATTTAGGTGCAACTTATAGTTTTATTTACAAAACTGATAAACCTAACTTATTTCAAAATAAAGAATGGTCAACTTTAAGTTCAATTCCAGATTCTATTAAAGATATTAATTGTGTATCGATTGATCCTAATGATAAAACCCATATTGTTTTTGGCAGTATGGGTTATGGAGTTGTTGAGTTAAAAAACAATCAATTTTCTACAGTTTATAATACTGTTAATTCACCAATGATTGGTTATGATGGAAGTAATTCTTTATGGTTAACGAGTGTAAATTTTGATAAAAATTCAAATATTTGGGCAATGAATTCAGGAAGTTCTAGAGCTGTTGCTGTGAAAAAAGGAAGTGTTTGGACAAACTTAAATTTTGATAATATTTTTAGTAAACCCACTATTTCAAAAATAATTTTTGATAAAAATAACCAAGCATGGATGGTTTTGGCTCGAAGCGCAGGTTTAATGGTTTATAAAGATGCAACGAGTTTAGCACCTCCGACTAATCTTAATACTAAATTTTTAACAGTAGCTAAAGGAAACGGTTTATTACCAACTCCCGATATTTTTTCTATTTGTGAAGATTTGGATGGAAAAATATGGGTAGGAACAGCAAAAGGCGTTACCGTTTTTTACAATCCTGAAAATGTATTTACGAGTTCTAATTTCGATTCACAACAAATATTGATTGAACAAGATAATCATGTTCAAATACTTTTAGAAAATGATGTTATAACAGCAATTGCAGTTGATGGTGTAAATAGAAAATGGATTGGTACAGAAAGTTCTGGGTTATATTGTTTTTCGCCTGATGGGCAAACTCAGATTTATCATTTTTCAATTGAAAATAGTCCAATATATTCAAACATTGTTAGAGATGTTGTAACTGATGAAACTTCGGGAGATGTTTTTATTGCAACAGAAAAAGGAGTTCAATCATTTAGAACAAATGTTATAAAAGGATTTGATGATTTCACAAACGTTCACGCATTTCCAAACCCCATAAAACCTGGTTTTGATGGAAAGGTTTATGTAACGGGTTTAATTGATGAAGCAACAGTTAAAATTACTGATATTGCCGGAAACCTGGTTTGGGAAACAAAATCACAGGGTGGACAAATAGAATGGAACTTACAAACTTTTAGCGGAACACGCGTTGCTAGTGGTGTTTATCTAATTTATTGCGCCTCTTCTACTGGCGATAAATCGGCAACTGCAAAATTATTGGTTGTAAATTAATGCTCTATAAAACACAAGGTATTGTACTTCACAATACCAAATACACAGATAAAAGAATAATTTCTAAAATTTACACGAAGCAATTTGGGTTAATTACTGCAATTATTAATGTTGGAAATTCTCCTAAATCAAAAATTAAATCTGGGGTTTTACAACCTTTAACTCAAATAGAATTTGAACTTTCTTTAAAAGAAAATAAAGACATTCAAAATCTTTCAGAAATTAAATGTCTTTACGTTTACACAGATTTACAATATAATTTTAATAAATTATGCATTGCTCAATTCTTAAATGAAATATTATATAAATGCTTAAAAGAACAATTTCCGAATGAAGATTTGTATAATTTAATTTGCGATACTTATCAATGGTTAGATTCGGCAAACGATTCTTATCAAGACACTCATGTTTATTTTCTTTTCGAATTATCAAAACATCTTGGCTTTTACCCTGCAAATAATATTGATTTATTACATCCATATTTCGATACACTAGAAGGCAGATACGATTCTCAGCCAAAAAGTTTCCCCTTAGGTTTTGATAAAGAACAATCACTTTTATTCTCTCAATTATTTTCTTTTTCCTTAACAAAAAACAGAAAAGGAAATCGAACAGAGCGACTAATTTTATTAGATTGTTTGTTACATTACTACAAAATGCAAATGCCAAATTTAACCGAAATAAAATCTTATCAAGTGATTCAGGAAATGATAAATTTAATGTAATATCAAATATTAATTCTAACATTAAAAACATACATTTGTGTATGAACTCAAAAGAACTTTTTTTTAACCAAATTTGTTCAACTACTTTAGTAAATATATGATTATTAAGTTGGACCTTTGGGATCATAAAAGTCACATGCAAAACACTATTTAAAGCAATTAAAGATATTAATTATGGATCACCACAGAGGAAGAGATAATCGTAATAACGACTTAAATACAGAGAATTTAATTTTTGGAACACGAGCAGTTATTGAAGCAATAAATGCAGGGAAAGAAATTGATAAAATAATTATTCAGAAGGGATTATCAAATCAGTTATATAATGAGTTGCGAAAAGCAATTCAGGATTTAGATATTCCAATTCAAATTGTACCACCTGAAAAAATAAACCGAATAAGCACCAAAAATCATCAAGGTGTATTGGCATTCGTTTCTCAAATAACGTATTATGAAGTTGAAGATTTATTAACTGAAACATTTGAAAAGGGTAAAACACCTTTAGTTTTAATTTTAGATAGAGTGACTGATGTCAGAAATTTTGGAGCTATTGCTCGAAGTGCAGATTGTGCTGGTGTTGATTTTATTGTAATACCAAGCAGAGGTGCAGCTCAAATAAATGCCGATGCTGTAAAAACAAGTGCTGGTGCATTAAACAGAATGAAAGTTTGCCGAGTTGATAATTTAAAAAATACAATTGAATATTTAAAAGAGAGTGGTTTACAAATTATTGCTTGTCACGAAAAAACAACGAGTTATCATTTTAATGCTGATTTAACAAAACCTTCAGCAATTATAATGGGTTCTGAAGAAAATGGAATTTCTAACGAATATTTAAAACGCAGTGATATGCAAGTGAAAATTCCAATGGTTGGCAATATCGCATCCCTAAATGTATCAGTAGCTGCAGGTGTTATTTTATTTGAAGCTGTTAAACAAAGGTTATAATAGTAATATTAATTTTTTTAATGATTACAATTGACGATATACAAAACAGAGGCTTATTAAAAGAATGCAAGTTTAAAACGGCACGTTCTGGCGGGGCTGGTGGTCAAAATGTAAATAAAGTTGAAACCAAGGTTGAGTTATGGTTTAATATTTCAGAGTCCTCACTCCTACTCGATTCAGAAAAGGAAAAACTGCTTTTTAAACTAAAAAACAAAATTGATAAAGAGAACAACATTCATTTACAAGAACAAACAGACAGAACTCAATTAAAAAATAAAGAATTACTTAAAGCAAAATTTTACAAATTAATTTATTTAGGTTTAAAAGTTGTTAAACCACGTAAACCAACAAAATTGAGTAAGTCCATAATAAAAAAAAGAGCTGAAAATAAAAAATTAGCAAGCGAAAAAAAACAATTACGGAAAAAATTATAAACTCACATAATGGCAAAAATATTAATAATAGATGACGAGAAAGCAATTCGTAGAACAATAAGAGAGATTTTAGAATTCGAAAAATATACTGTTGATGAAGCTGAAGATGGACAGGTTGGTTTAGATATGGCATTAAAGGGTAATTATGATGTTATTTTGAGTGATATTAAAATGCCAAAATTAGATGGAACTGAATTGCTAGCTAAACTAATGGCAAATGGTACAAATTCATCTCTCATTATGATGAGTGGACACGGTTCAATTGAAACAGCCTTGGATTGCGTAAAAAAAGGAGCTTTTGATTATTTAGCAAAGCCAATTGACTTAAACCGATTATTAGTTTCGTTTAGAAATGCGTTAGATAAAACAAATTTAGTTGCTGAAACTAAAAGTTTAAAAAAGAAAATTAACAAATCATACGAAATGATTGGTAATTCAAAAGCACTTAATGCTGTCAGAGAAATGATTGAAAAAGTAGCTCCTACCGATGCTCGTGTTTTAATTACTGGAAGTAATGGCAGTGGAAAAGAATTAGTTGCCCGAGAAATTCATAATAAAAGTGCTAGAGCAAATGCTCCATTAATAGAGGTTAATTGTGCTGCAATACCTAGCGAATTAATAGAAAGTGAATTATTTGGTCATGAAAAGGGAGCATTTACAAGTGCGGTTGCTACTAGAAAAGGGAAGTTTGAATTAGCCGAAGGTGGTACTATTTTTTTAGATGAAATTGGAGATATGAGTTTATCTGCTCAAGCTAAAGTACTAAGAGCCTTACAAGAAAATAAAATTACACGCGTAGGTGGCGATAAAGAAATTAAAGTTGATGTAAGAATATTAGCAGCAACAAATAAAGATTTACGAAAAGAAATAGATAAAGGAGAATTTAGAGAAGATTTATTTCACCGTTTAAGCGTAATTCCTATTCAAGTTCCTTCCTTAAACGAGCGAATAGAAGACATTTCATTATTAGCTGACCATTTTATTAATTTAATTTGTACTGATTATGGAATGCCATTAAAATCAATTACAAAGGATGCAATTAAAGAATTACAGAAAAAAGATTGGACTGGAAATATTCGTGAATTCAGAAATGTAATTGAAAGATTAATTATCCTTTGTGGAAATGAAATTTCTGATAAGGATGTGAAACAATACGCATAACCATTTCACTATCTATTATATCAAAAAAAATGCTGAATAATTTATTCAGCATTTTTTTTAATTAGTAAATTAAAAACCTTGTTTTGATGTAACTTTATGTTCAATTAATAAACCAACACAAGCAGCATCCATTGGTTTTTTACTATCTTTTTCTGTTTCACCTTTTGGAACTGTTAATTCAATTATTAATTGACGTGTTGCAGTACTTTGAAATTCGAATAAAGGAGCGTTTTCTTCCGTTGAATTATCATATAATAATTCATTAGTTCTTGCATCAAAAATTTTATAATTTAAATGATCTCCGAGTGTAGTTTCACAACATACATTTATACGGTAATCCATACCTTTATAAACCACACAACGTATTTTTGATGTCATACCTTGGTTAAATAAACCACTTTTAGATTGAGCATTATAAATCCATGGCGACTCATCACTAGAGTTTTCTGACTTACAATATTTTCTATGATATTGTCCACAAACACTAGTTTGGGCAAATATTGATATAGTAGTAATAATAAACAGAGAAAAAAATATTTTTTTCATATTAATAAATTTTATTTTGTTAAAGTAAATGAGTTTCTGATTGATTTTATTTTTTCAACAATATTTTTATATTGTTCGGCAGTTAAAACAAGATCTTTACCACCCCCTAATATTTTTTTATTAGAATTTTTACTTGTTATTTCAGCGGCATCTTTTTCTTCAATTTTTTTAAACTCAGCCTGAAGTTCAATAAACTGAGCTAATACTGAAGCTACACTAGCGTCACTTTCATGTTTTTTCAAAAATTCAATTAAATTATCCAAAGTGTATTTTTGATCAGCTAATCTTTCAACAATTGGACTTTTCGCTTCGTATTTCCCTAAACTAGTAGCAATAAATAAACTTTCAATCCAACCACCAGCAACAACTAAAGCTAATGTTGGGCCTTGTTTAGATCCTTCTAGAGTTTCAAAAGATGAGAAATAAACATCATCAGTTATAACAGATAAAGAATCAGAATTTCCTATATTGTCTTGTATACGTTTAAGAACTTCTGGTTTGATTGCTGAAGAAACGCCAATTTGATCACCTAATTGTTTAACCGTTTTGAAATATTTAAGAGTTTCTGCTCCAATTTCAAAAATACTGCAGTAACTTAAATCGCAAGTATAAATACCGAAATTTAAGGCTTTTGATTTATTATCACTATAATTTTTTTGATTATCAGGACTATTTAAAAAACTTACATTCTTATTGTTTTTACCTCCAACTATTTTAATAAAACTTAGCATTTCGCCAGGAGAAGGAACTTGAAAAAATGTTTCTGTTAAATTAG
>CAIYSA010000332.1 GCA_903928655.1 uncultured Bacteroidota bacterium | reverse complement strand
AATGGCTGTGCCGAGGATTATAGAGCGTATATTCACAAATGAGTGCCTTGTGGATAATGCTTGCCTATGGCGTGGGGCGGTGGGGAATGATAAAATCGTATCTGATAAATACGAAGCGTTTAAGGAGAAGTTGGATAATATTCCGTTCATCAAAATTCAGCTTAATCGAATTTATAAAATAAAAACATCAACTAAGTTTGATGTTTTTATTTTACTATCTATTTTTTTTATGCCTGTTAATTGTTTTCGATAATAACTGTATTTGAGTATTATTTTGTAAGATTGTAAACAAATTAAAATCATAAAATGGAAATAAAAATCACCACAGAAAAATCCCTATTTCAATTAACCCTAAGCCACATTTTATTTTGTATTACACATAAAGTGACGGTTTATTTCAGGTATTTTCTAACTATTTTATTGTTTTTGTTTTTCATCACACAAACTTATGGGCAACAAATCAAGTTAAATTACAAGGCAATTTGTTTTTATTACAACTGGTATGGATCAGTTAAAGTTGATGGAAGTTCATGGCATTGGGAACATCCGATTATGCGTCAAAACGATAAAGATACCACAACAGGATTATATAGTGCAAACGGAAACATAGGTGCAAATTATTATCCTGAATCAGGAGAATACAGTAGTGCAGATTCTTCTGTTCTTGAAAAGCATATGCAACAAATTGCTTCTGCAGGTATTGGCGTTATTGCAGTTACTTGGTTAGGTGAAGATGATTATACATTTAAAAGTGTTCCATTGATATTAAATGCCGCAAATCGATATGGAATTAAAGTTTGCTTTCAGATAGAACCATGTGTTCGAAAATCAGCCATTGCCACAAGAAATGCCGTGGAATTTTTAATTACTCAGTTTGGTAAACATCCAGCATTTTTAAAAAACACTGAAACTGGTAAACCAATGTTTTTTGTTTACGATTCATATGTTATTTCAGCGGAAGAATGGAATGATGTTTTTGGAATCAATGGAAAAAACACTATTCGTAAAACTCTTTTTGATGCCGATATGATTGGACTTTGGGTTACCGAAGATGAGCAGAAATTTTTTCTTGAATCGGGATTTGATGGATTTTACACATACTTTGCAAGTTCTGGCTTTACTTATGGTTCAACTCCTTCTAATTGGATTCTACTAAAAAAATGGGGTGATGAAAATAATAAAATTTTTATTCCATCAGTTGGGCCCGGATACATTGATGTAAGAGTAAGACCATGGAATGCAAAAAACACAAAAAGTAGAGAGGGCGGCGCTTATTACGACCGTATGTTTGAAGCTGCATTAAATAGTAAAGTAAACTGGATTGGGATCACTTCATTTAACGAATGGCACGAGGGAACACAAATTGAACCAGCAAAACCATTTATGCATGGAAATTTTAAATACGAAGATTATCAGCCTAAGAAATCTAACTTTTACTTATTGAAAACAAAATTTTGGCTTGAAAAATTCAACTAATTTTTAAAAACAAAAAAACGACTTAGTGAAAAATGCCAATAAATTAATTTTGTAATTTTACAAAAGAATTTTCTGCTAATTCTATAATAGATTGTTCAATTTCGCTTACGATGTCATCAACATTATTTGTTTTGCAATGCCTCGGTTCTCCAAAACAAACATAAGTATCAAACGGAACGAACATTCGTTCTCCTTTTGGCAAAACACGTCCCATACCTTTCATAAAAACAGGAATGAATGGAATTTCAGGATGCATTTTTAGAAGTAGTCCTACTCCTTTTTTAAACTCTTGCATTTTTTCAGGTTCACCTCTTGATCCTTCTGGAAATAAAATTAAGGAACTGCCTTTACTTATGGCTGAACTCATCATCCGAATTGGATTTTGCCCACCTTTTATTGCCGACCGAGGAATTAAAATGGCATTCGTAAATATACGCGTAAAATATGCACGCATTGGCGACTGGCCAAAATAATCGCCAGCTGCAACAGGATGTGTATTTGCAATTTGTGATGAAGAAAGTGCAGACAATAATGCAAGACTATCCAAATGGCTGTTATGATTTGAAACAACGATAAACTGTTTATTTTTTTTAAGTGCCTCTTTATTATGATAGCGAATACCGACTATTAATTTTAAAAACAATCGCATTAAATAAACATACAATATTGTAAGATATAGTCTCTTCATTACGCTGTGTAGTAAAGATTATAAACTAAATAAAAGAATACAGGTCCAGAAATAGAAAGAGAGTCAATCCTATCAAGTAAACCGCCATGGCCTGGTATTAAAGAGCCCGTATCTTTTAGCCCTATATCTCGTTTTACTGCAGAAACAACAATATCTCCAATAAAGCCTGCACAAGCTACTAAAAAACTAACACCAATGGCTTCCACTTCATTTAAGGGTGTTAAAAATCTTAGAAAAAACCCAATAACAGTCGTTGTTAACACACCTCCAATAAATCCTTCCCAAGTTTTGTTTGGACTAATTTTTGGAATAATTTTATGACGGCCCAATAACTTGCCCCATATAAATTGAAAGACATCATTTATTTCAGTTAAAAAGACTACAAACAAAAGTAAACCTCTTCCTCCTGCATGAAATCCTTCAAGTTCAGGTAAAGACAATAAATAAGCTAAATGGCTAATTGAAAAAACAGTAAGCATTAATTGTGTTGGAAGCACACTCATTGATCTACCAATTTCTGATGTTATACCTCTAATCACTAAAACAAATGGTATCCATATATACATTATAACAGGAATAAATATCATAAATAAATTAAACCAACCTTTATAGGCTATAAAGTATTGAATTGGAATTGCTATGTAACACCAAATAATTACTCGCCTATCCTCATCCCTTATATTTTTACTAATGCTTGCTATTTCGCGCATTGCAGCAAACGAAAGCAAACCAAATGCCATAAATGATATAATTGGATGAATGATAGTTGCAAGGATAAATATGCATGCCATTGCCCACCATGATTTTGTTCTCATTTTTAATTCAACAAGATTTGCATTTGGTTTTAATTTCCCCCAAATAAAAAATAAAAGAGTAGATGTAATTAAAATACTTAAAATTAAAAAGATAATAAAAATAACTTCCTTATTAGCAAGATACTTTTCAGAGTTAAAAAAATTCATATTATTCAGGTTTTAATGTTTTTACAATTCGAATATAAGTGCTTATGATTAATAAAGTACTAGCCAAAATGATAGCATAGTTGGTATAAGAAATTAAAGGAACATTAAAATATAAAATTAAACTTATGAGGCCAACTAAAAAAGCTCTATCACTTTTTCCCATTGGTCCATCATATCTTCTTTTACCTGTTATTACTTTCCCTAATATGCCAGCAAATTCGTTAATAATAGAAAGAAATAAAAACACCAACAAAACATAAATATTTAATTCAAATAAAAATAATAAAGGAAAATATATAAATAAGTCAGAAAAAACATCTCCTAATTCATTTAAAATTTCACCTAATTTACTTTGCATATTATAATTTCTAGCCATCATACCATCCAAAGCATTCAGTGCCATTCTTATTAAAAGTAGTATTGGTAAAAGAATAAAAGATATCCCAAATGGGTGATTCCAAATAATAACGCCACTAAGGCATGATAAAATTATAGCTGCCCATGTAATCATATTGGCAGTAACCCTACATTTAAATAGCAATTCAAGTATTGGTTTTAATAATTGCTGGAACTTTGGTTTTATATTATAAGCTGAAATCATTTTTTTTCAAGGTATTTAATAAACGGATCTTCTAAATAAGGCTCTCTTTTTGCATTGTCGGTAAATTTACCATTGGCAAAAAAATATACTATTTCATTACCAGTAATATCAAATCTCGTGTACATATCATCGTGATTAAGCCAAGTATAAAAATCATCATTATAGTTTTGATTCAGTTTTTCAGGATTCCAACTAATTGGCCCTAATGACAAAGCAGATTTTTTATGTTTTGAAATTAATTTTGTGGCTTTACATTCTATAATTATTCCAACTTTCATTTTATCATTAGAAATTGATGGATATTGGGTGTTAGAAAATTCTTTCATTATTTTGCCTGAAATCATTTTTATAATTATAGGGATATCTTTCACAAGCGCATAAGGTGCTCTTTCCTGAAGCGGACTCCTATCATACACTATTGCGGAAATATTATTTTCAGGATTATTTATTATCCAATTGTTGAGTGTCCAAGAACCTACTATATAAGAAAAGACATATATTCTTCTATACTTTTTTAGGTTATGTTTAGTTATAAAACCGTCTAAATTTTTAACGCATTCTGCAATGGATTTGCGAGAAATATAATCTGGTATGAATACATCAATCTGTTTATTGAAAAAAAAATCCGTAATCTTTTTAGTACCATTAATCTTTGAACCAAATCCAGGTAGAATTAGTATAGCATCTTTTTCACCCAACATAACAGAAGAATTTGCAATATATATCTTGTCTTTTCTTGCTGAAATGGATAGTGTTAAAAAATAGCAGAATAATATGACTATGTATTTCATATTGTAATATATTCATTTTATTTCATTTATTATAATATAGTTTGCATTTCAATATTTTTTAAAAAAAATACCCGTCTTATTTTACAAAGTAATTTTTATAGTTTATGAAAATAAAGGCATTTTTAAAGAAACATACTAGTCTATAACTTGTTGTATTTTCTAATTAAAAAATTATATATTTGTTTTGAATGCATAAAATAAGTTAATCCATTATATTTTTTATTTAAACAAATTATTTCCTAAATTCGAAATAAAAACCAGTAAGTTATAATAGTATGGCATAAAATACAATCTGCCATTAAATTAAATAAATAAGGAACTATATTTTAAAGCATTAAATTTAAATTATTAAATAATCATAATTAAAAACGTTCTATTGATTTTTTTATCATGTAATAACTTTTGATAAAAATAAATTAGCTAAAGTTTTTAAAACATACATTTAAAACAATGAATTAAAAAATATGGATAGAAGAGATTTTTTAAAGCAATCTTCATTAATTGCAATTGGCGGACTCATTATCCCATCATCATTTCTTTCTGCTTGCCGAAAAAAAACCTTATTTGATAAAATAAATTATGACGGAAAAGTCTTAATTATTGGTGCAGGAGCAGCTGGTTTATACGCAGCATATATTTTAAAATCAAAAGGCATTAATTTTCAAATTTTAGAGGCTTCTTCAAATTATGGTGGCCGACTTGGTAAACTTGAAGGCTTCGCGAATTTCCCCATCGACCTTGGCGCTCAATGGCTGCATGGAAAAAATAATATTTTAGGTGATTTAATTCAAAAGTCAAACACTAAAATTAAAATAGATGAAAGCAATACAGTATATTGGTTTAATAATCAGTTGGTAAATTCGGTACCTCAAAACACCACTATTTTTGAAGGCGACAACTTGCCTGATATTTCATATAAAGATTACGCTCTTCAAAAAGGACTGGGTAATGAATATAAATATATTGTTGAAAATATTGCAGGAGATCAAGGTGCTGCAGCTTCCCGGATTTCTGTATATGGAAATAATAAAGATGAGGAAAATTGGAGTTCTGGACTTGATGATTTTAAGTTTGAAGAGACATTCTTTGATTTGATTGATAAACAAATTGCTAGTCAGGTAAAAGACAACATACAATTCAACTCAATTGTGAAACAAATTGATTATTCACAATCACAAATTACCGTTACAGACAGTAACAATATTAATTATAATGCAGACAAAGTCATCATTACTGTCCCCATAACAATTCTCAAATCAGGAGACATTCAATTTATACCAGCACTACCAAATGAAAAAATAGCTGCGTTTTCAAAAATAGGAATGGGTGCAGGAATGAAAGTATTTTTAAAATTCAGTTCAAAATTTTTTGACCAAAATATTATTGGTGGTTCAATTTGTGCCGCCTATGCGGATGACAGTATTGGTAAAATACAAAATGACAATGTATTACTTGCCTTTGTTATGGGTGAACAAGCAGAATATTTAACAAGTTTAGGGAGTGATGCCGCAATTACTAATGCATTACTTCAAGAATTGGATATAATGTATGGAGGAAAAGCCACTTCTTTATTTATTAGTTCTCATGTTCAAAACTGGACTACTAATCCCTTTGTTAGAGGGGCGTATTCTTATAGCAATATAGGTATGGGAGATGCAAGAAAAATAGCAACTCAATCTTTAAATAAAAAATTATATTTTGCTGGTGAAGCAATGAATATAAACGGCCACCATCAAACTGTTTTTGGTGCAATTGAAACTGGGTATAGAGAAGTGATAAATATTTTAAATGATTTAAAAAAATGAGAAAACTTTTTGTGTTTATCATACTACTTTCTAAATTAAGCAATACTATAGCTCAAGAGTTTGATGTTAATCTTTCGTACAAATACATGTATTCCAATCAGTGGGACAAAGCCATACAAACTTATAACTTTAGCAGACCATTTATATCCGAAAAACAACCTTTATTAATGCATGGCTCTAATGCTTCTATTTCTTATATTTTTAAATCGACCAAAAGTTTGAAACATGGAATCAATTTGTCCTATTCCTACTTTAGAAGTTCTTCAAAAAATGAAAATTTTAAAAACTCATTAAATCTTCATTTCATAAACTTAGGATACGCAATGCATTTTGATAGTTATAATAAAATGAAAGGACTTTACACCGACTTAATTATTTCTGCAACGTCTAGTGGACTTTTTAGGAATATAAACGGACAACCTTTTGTATATGATGAAAAAAAAGCAAGATCTTTTGGCATAGGTGGCGATATTAGTTTGAAATTAGGTTATAAAATAAAATTTAAAACCCAATCTAGTTTTTCACCTTTTATTTCATTGGGATACACGCCTTATTTGTATTCTCCAAATACCGAAACGTCAATTAACCAAACCAAAGGTTTGACAAGTAAAAACTGGACAAATATATTATCTACTCAAATAGGTTTGTCAATTCATATTAAATAAATGCTGAAATAAATTTAATAAAAAAAATGGTTTTCTGAAGTTGCAATTTTTTACATTTCAGAATTATATTCTTTCTAAAACATTGAATTGCCAATAGATAAGCTTTAATTTATAACAATAAAAAAGCAGAAGATTTCTCTTCTGCTTTTTTATTTAAAATACAATTTATTTTTTATTGCTTGATCAATTTAATAGTTTGTTGTTTACAATTTTGATTTAGTTTAATAAAATATAAACCATTTGTTTGGTTTTTAAGATCGATAGTTTGCTTTCCCGCCGACAGTGTTTCTGATACAATCATTTGACCTAATGCATTTGTAATTATTACATGCGTTAGTGTATTTAATTCTAAAGTTACATTTCCAGTTGTTGGGTTAGGACATAAACTTATATTTAATGTGTTTAATACTAAGTTTTGTAATCCTACACAATCATTTACATCAACAGTTACGTTTGATGAATCATTACAACCATTAAAATCAATTCCGCTCACTGTATACGTTGTAGTTAGTGTTGGACTATCGGTTGCTGAAGCTGTTGTAGCTCCTGTATTCCAAGTGTAACTTGCGGCGCCACTCGCATTCAACGTTACTATTTCTCCTGAGCATATCAATGTAAAATTACTTGTTGCAATTACTGTTGGTAATGCATTTACGGTTACTGAACTTATTGCATTAATTGCAGTTACACATCCGTTTGTATCAGTTCCAGTTACTGTATAATCCGTATTTGCAATTGGATTAACTATATCGCTTCCTGATGAATATGTATAAGTACTAGCTCCCGATGGAACAATTGTAAATGATTGACCTGAACAAATTGCACCACTATTTAAGGTTAATGTAGGTAATGCATTTACTGTTACTGTACAAATTTGAGTGCCTAAACATCCTACAGAATTAATTCCAACAATTGTGTATGTTGATGTTGATGTTGGCGTTACTGCAGCTGTTCCACTTGAAAAAGTATACGATAATGCGCCTGTTGGTGTCATTGTAAATGTACTTCCTACACAAACTGAACCACTATTTGGATTAAATAATAATGTCGGATTTACTGTTACAGTAATAACTGCTAAACTTTGACAACCATCTATGTTTGAACCAGAAACTGTGTAGTTAGTTGTGGCAGTTGGTGTTACAACTGCTGAACCACTAGAGTAAGTATAAGTTAACGCTCCTGTTGGTGTTATTGTCCATGAACCTCCAATACAAACTGCGCCCGAACTTGCTATAATTACTGGCGTAGCACTTACTGTAATAGTTCTCACACTGTTAGTTGTACATCCAAAAGCATTTGAACCACTAACAGTATAGCTTGTTGTTACAGATGGCGTTACTATTGCGGTTCCACTTGAATAAGAATAAGTAATAGCACCTGTTGGTGTAAATGTAAAGTTGTTTCCTGAACAAATGGAACCCGTGTTAACTGCTAAAGTTGGTGTAGCATTTACCGTTACATTACTCACTGCTGTATTTGTACATCCTAACGCACTGGTTCCTGTTACGGTATAGTTTGTGTTTGCTGTTGGACTAACCGTTGCTGAACCTCCTGTGTAAACATAAGTAGAAGCGCCTGATGGAACCATTGTAAATGTTGAACCATTACAAATTGAACCTGAGTTAACTGATACTGTTGGATTGGCATTTACTGTTACTGAAGCGATAGCCGTTCCTAAACATCCTACTGCACTTGCTCCTGTTACCGTGTATGTGGTGTTACTTGTTGGTGTTACAATTGAAGTACCACTTGAATAGGTATATGTTGCTGCGCCACTTGGGCTCATTGTGAAGGATTTTCCTGCGCAAATAGAACCAGAGTTAACAGCAAAAATAAGAGAGCCACTCACCGTTACTGTGGTTACTGCACTTCCTATACATCCTGCTGCACTTGTTCCGGATACGGTATATGTTGTGTTTACTGATGGTGTAACAATGGCTGAACCTCCTGAATAGGTATAAGTTGATGCACCGGTTGGTGTAAGGGTAGCTGTTCCGCCTGTACAAACTCCTACTGAGGGTACAACAATTGTTGGAATAGCATTAACCGTTACCGTTGATAAGGCTGTGTTTGTGCATCCTGCGGCGTTCGTTCCTGTTACACTATAAGTTGTTGTGGTACTTGGACTAACGGTTGCTAAACCTCCTGTATAAACATAACTCAAGGCACCAGTTGGTAACATCGTGAATGTACTTCCATTACATATAGATCCTGAGTTAACGGATACTATTGGATTGGCGTTAACCGTTACTGTTGATATTGCTGTGTTTGTACAACCTAACGCACTGGTCCCTGTTACAGTGTAGTTTGTATTTACAGTTGGACTTACTAAAGCAGATCCTCCTGTAAATAAATAGGTAGATGCTCCTGAAGGAATCATCGTAAATGATGAACCGTTACAAATAGCTCCAGAATTAACTGATACCGTTGGGTTTGCATTAACTGTTACTGTTGAAATAGCTGTGTTTGAACATCCTGCTGCACTCGTTCCTATTACCGTATAACTTGTATTTGTTGTAGGACTTACTAATGCTCCTCCACTTGAATAAACATACGTTGATGCTCCTGATGGTAACATCGTAAAGGCTGATCCATTACAAATAGATCCTGAATTAACTGCTACTGATGGTATTGCATTTACAACTACTGAACTTACTGCTGTGTTTGTACAACCTAACGAACTGGTCCCTGTTACAGTGTAGTTTGTATTTGTTGTAGGACTTACTAATGCTCCTCCACTTGAATAAACATATGTACTTGCTCCGCCTGGTATCATTGTATAGGATGAGCCATTACAAATTGAACCACTTGATACTGTAACTAATGGAGTTGAATTTACAACTACTGAACTTACTGCTGTGTTTGAAGAAACGCAACCTAATGCACTTGTCCCTGTTACACTATAAGTTGTATTAATAAGTGGACTCACTATTGATGAACCTCCTGAATAAGTATAAGTAGAAGCTCCACTTGGAACTATTGTAAAAGATGAACCATTACAAATTGAACCACTATTAACAGTTACAATTGGGTTTGCATTCACTGTAACAGATGATACAGCAGTATTTAAGCAACCCGCAGCTGCTCCAGTTACAGTGTAACTTGTATTTGTTGTTGGTGTAACAATTGCCGATCCACTTGAATACGTATAAGTTAATGCTCCACTTGGAACCATTGTAAATGATTGTCCTGCGCAAATTGCACCACTATTTATGGTAACTGCTGGTAGTGGTGTAACAGAAACAGTATATGCAACTGTATTACTCACACAACCTAGTGAAGATGTACCTGCAACAGAATAAGTTGTTGTAACACTAGGAGAAACAACAATGCTAGAAGTATTAGCACCCGTTGACCAAGTATATGTGCTTGCAGATGAGCCTGAGCCTGAAGTTAAATAACGTACTATAATAATTCCTGAACCACCCATACCAGATGCCCAACCCACTCCTGCTCCGCCGCCGCCGCCGCCAGTATTTGGTGTACCATTACCAGCAGGGCCAGGATAATCATGAGAGTTTCTTCCAAAACCGCCACCGCCAATACCACCAATAGAATTAGCAGTAGCGGCTATTTCAGAACCACCGCCACCACCAGCATAGTAAGTAGATAAACCTGATATACTTGAAGCTAATCCATTTCCACCATCTCTACTTGTAGCTGAAGCGCCAGCTCCTCCACCACCACCACCGTAGTAATATCCATTATTCCCTTGAGATGGAACTGTTGCTGGAGTATTTCCTAATCCTATTCCTCCAACATCTCTTCCGTTTCCTCCACCAGAGCCTCCGGCTAATCCAACAACGCCATACATACCTCCGCCACCGCCGCCCGCAGATGTTATTAAACCAAATACAGAATTACTTCCATTACCTCCATTACCAATTGTAACGCTACTTCCGCCAACTCCAACTAATACAGTATAAGTAGATAAGGCTGGAATAGTTAATGTTCCTGTTCTCATACCTCCAGCACCGCCGCCGCCGCCGTTATAGTGACCACATCCTCCACTAAGACATATTGGGCCAGAAGATGCGCCGCCGCCGCCGCCGCCACCTACTACCAGATACTCTACAGTTAATGGCATTTGAGTATAAAAAACTCCAGAACTGGTAAAAGTATGAATAGAGTAACCTGCCGAATAAGTAATAACGCCTCCAGTAACTGCACCTGTAGAAGAGGCAGATAAGGTAGCAGAACTACCAGCGCAAATAGAAGTTAAACCTGAAATATTAACAGTTGGAGTAGTTGCACAACCTGGAGGAGCAACACAAGAAACCGTTCCTACAAAACCAAAATAAGTTAAACCATAATCAGAAATAAAATCAATAGTTAATGCTCCGCTGACATTAGTTGCAGAAAAAGAACCAGGTGCAGTAGTGCCACTAAATCCTGAACCTGGATGTAAAGCAGGACTAGCAGTTGAATTTCCGTTATAAATTAATAATTTGTCCCAACCCGCTTCAGTTGAAAAAGATGTGAAATTAACAGATACTGTACCTCCAGCACTTGCTGAAGAAATAGTTAGTGGAGCACTTACCATATTATCATTATAAAAATCATTTACTCCACCAATATCATATAAATTATAAGTTAAACCACATGTAATACTTGCTGAACCACTAATTCCTTGAATAAGCGTCAAATTATTACTTGATATAGCTGAAGTCCAACTCATATCATCAAAATACAAAACATTTGTACCAGAACTTCTGGTGTCTTTAACTCTTATAAATACGTTGCTAGTAGAAATAGTAACATTTACTTGACTATACGTTGTTAGTGGCGTTCCTGAATATGAATATACGTTAGTCCAGGTTAGATTATCAGGAGAGGTTTCCACAACAAAACTATGAGCTGAAGTAACAGCGCTTTTATACCAAAATGAAAAAACACTTGGATTAATAATTAGTGGGGTTTGAATAATATCTCCAACACCATTAAAACTAATACATTTTAATCCTGATCTCGCGTTTGCTGATTCGTAAGTTATTGAATTTTGCGACCACGTTCCACCTTGCACAGGTAATGCCGCAGTTCCGAAACCTTCGTATATTTGAAATGGTCCACACTGACTGTAACAACTAAACATGCTCGCAATAAAAGAAATAATAACACTAATTTTAATTTTTTTCATTTTTTTAATTTTAAAAGGGTATAATTTTTTTAGGCGACAAATCTATTCTTTATTATTCAACATCTGTTATAATAGATGGCAAATGGGTTAAATTAGTCGGGGAATAAATTATATAGAATATTAACGTAACAATAAAGCGATGATTTATATACATTGAATATTATTCAAATACCAACTAATACAATCTAATTAATATTTAAGTAAAAATCATAATATCATTTTTTAGAAAAAACGATGCAAAAACAAAAAAGGTAAATCAAAACAAAATCAATTTTTGCCATGTTAATTAAAAAACATACTTTCAAAATGCTAAAGCAAATAAAAACCAGGCAAATAAAAAACATCAAACCAAAATATAGAAAAAATGGAACAAGTTAAGTGGTATAAAAGCAATGAAAAAATAAATGATTTTTTAACATATCAATTAGTAAATGCTGTGATGGAGTATTATACGAAAGAAATGCCAAGCGACCAAACAAAACTTTATACCGCTTTAGGATATTATTTTATCAAAACAACTAATCCCAATGGTATTTTTAGCTACTTTACAAACGTAGATTTTAAGGAAACGGATAAACCAGCCAGAAAATCACTTTCTCCACTTTAATTGTTTTTTGTTTTTTTGATTTATCTTTAACTACTATTTTT
>CAIYSA010000331.1 GCA_903928655.1 uncultured Bacteroidota bacterium | reverse complement strand
TGTTTGCTCAAATACACCAGTAACATATAAATCAGCGCCGTAAATCCCTAGATTTAAGGCCATATTACTTTCGGTAACATAGTTGCCAATATTTTCAGGATTATTTAAAATATCTGCATTGTATTCAGCTTTTGCTTTTTCGGAAAGATCAACTATTTCTGTCCTTCCAGGTAATGAATTAAATACGTTTTGTGCGGAAATCTTTTTAGAATTTAAACTTTCATCTACTTTAACTTCATCGTTTTCCAAAATATCATCTTGTTTATTGTCTCCACAAGAAATTGACGAAACCAATATTCCACTTATTAATAGTGTATTTATGATTTTTTTTAAACTCATTATTATAATATTTAAAACAAATATACTTTTTATTAGAAAATTATATTACTTTTTTATACCATTTTTATACGAAATTCTACTTATCTCTTTACCAGTTTTATCATAGAAAATCCAATCTCCATTGGCTACAGACTGTTTTTTTCCTTTACGCTTTTCACTGATAACTTTATAATTACTTTGTGATTGAATTTGATTATTAGTATAATAAGCTACAGACTTTCCTGATAAATGGCCTTCTTTGAAATTTTGCTCTTTCATTAATCCACCTGTTTCATAGTTATATAGCCATGTTCCATTTTGCTTCCCTTTTCTATAATTTCCATCGCTATCAACAAAATTTCCTTTCTCAAAATAAGTAGTCCAATGCCCATGTTTTATACCATTTTCATAAGTTCCTTTTTCTCTATATTTTCCGGTTTCGAACCAATATTCCCAAAGGCCTTGCTTTTTACCTAGTCCATTATATTCACCTTTATAATTTGGCTTACCGTTCAAATACCAACCTTCCCAAAGGCCTGTAATTAAGGCATTATTATAGGAGCCTTTATCTTTTAATTGACCATTATCATACCAACTTTCCCAACCACCATTTTCTTTTCCATGTGTATAATTACCTTCTTGCAATTTTTTTCCATTTTCAAACCATGTAGTCCAAGTCCCAACTTTTAAGTCATTTTCAAAGTTTCCTAACTTCCATTTTTCGGTAGTTGGATAAAAATATTCCCATGTTCCATTTTGTTTATCATCAACAAATAATCCTTCTGATTCTTTTTTTCCGTTTGGATAATAGTAAGACCATTTCTCATTTCTTAAATTTTCTTTAAGAGTGCCTTCCATTTCAATTTCTCCTTTTTCGGTATAAAATTTCCAAATACCATTCTTCTTTCCATTTACAAATGGCCCTTCACTTTTAACTTTATGGTTTTTGTAATAAGACGAATAATAACCATTTAAAATTCCTTTATCATAAACACATTCATAATCCAATTCTCCATTTTTATGAAAATACCGCCACGTACCGTTCATGTAGCCTTCTTTATAAGAACCTTGGGCTTTAATTATTCCACCGTCATATTGTGCGGTTAATGTCCCATTTCCATTTGCAATAATTTGTTTTCCTTTTTCATCCCATAAATTCAGCAATAAAAATTGTGTAGAGTCAATGTAATCTTTTTCAAATTTCTTTTTTCCATTTTCATAATAAGCTTCTGAAAATCCAAATTGTTTATTTTTATTAAAATTACTGACAGATGCTATTCTTCCATTCCTATAATAATTTGTTAGTTCATCTTGTTTTAAATCATTTTCAAAATTTCCAATACTTTCAATTTGATTATTATCAAAGTAATAAATCCATTTTCCTTGTTTTTTTCCAGACACAAAAGACTCTCTACTTTTTACAATTTTATTTTCGTAGTATGATGTCCAAATACTATCTGCAAGATTTAATTTAAAAACAGTTTCTTGTGCTAACTCGCCATTTTTAAAATAATAGCGATTATGGCCATTTTTCTTTCCTCTTAAATAGTTTTCAGTAGCTTTTAAATTTCCTGTTTCGTAATAAAAATACCAAGTGCTATCTTCTTTACCATTGTAAAATGAGCCCTTACGAGAGATAGTTCCACTTTTATAATACTCAACATGCTTACCGTGTGGCATCCCTTTTACAATATTGGTTTCTGATTTAAGTTTGAGCTGCTCGGCATCGTAATACTCTTTTTTTGGTTGAGTATACGCGATTAAAGCCAAACATATAAAAAACAGGGTAAAATAATTCTTTGTCATCATAGCATAAAATTAAGCGTATAATGAAATAAAAAATAGATAGTTACATATGATTTGTAAACAATTTAACGTTAAGTAAAAAGGATTACAGCCCTTTAAATTCGGGTTTGCGTTTTTCTAAGAAAGCATTAACTCCTTCTTTATAATCGGAAGTATTAGCTGCCTCTACTTGCAAGTTTCCTTCTTGACGTAATTGAGCATTTAAATCATTAGTAAGACTTTGATTCAATAATCTTTTTGTAAATCCAATAGCTTTTGTTGGCATATTTGAAAGAGTTTCTGCTAATTTTAAAACATCATCCATGAAAGTTTCATCCGAAAATACTTTATAAATCATTCCCATTTGATGAGCCTCTGTTGCAGCAACTTTATCGCCAAGCATCATTAATGCAGAAGCTTTTTGAAATCCAATTAAACGTGGTAAAAAAAAAGTGCCACCACTATCTGGTATTAAGCCAATTTTACTAAATGCTTGTATAAACGATGCTGAAAATGTTGCTGTTACAATATCGCAAGCTAATGCAATGTTTGCACCTGCACCAGCGGCTACTCCATTTACAGCAGCGATAATTGGTTTTTCAATACTTCTTAATCTTAATATGATTGGATTATAATGTTCATCAACAATCTTAGCAATCCCTGGTCCATTTGGATCAATAGCTTCTGCTAAATCTTGTCCGGCACAAAATGCTTTTCCTGTTCCCGTTAAAACTATTGTGCGTATGTTTTCATTATTTTCTGCATTATCAAGTGCATTATGTAACTCGAAAGCCATTTCGCGATTAAAACTATTAAATTTATCAGGGCGATTTAATTTAATAATTAAAACATTATTTTTTTGTTCAGAAGTAATGAAATTCATAATTTATTTTTTTAAATACATTTAAAATAATCAAAAGGTTCTTGGCAATCTTGGCATTGATACAATGCTTTGCAAGCAGTACTTCCGAATTGAGAAATTAATTTTGTGTTCAAAGATTTGCATCGTGGACAAGCAATATTTTTGTCTTTTCCTGTTAGCCAACTTTTATCTTCGGTGCTATTTTCGGGTGGAGCAATACCATATTTTCTTAATTTTTCTTTAGCCGCAGGGGTTATCCAATCTGTTGTCCAAGGTGGGGAAAAAATAGTTTTTATGTCAATAGTGGTAAATCCATTTTCAGAAAGTTTTTTTCTGACATCATCTTCAATTTGTTTCATTGCAGGGCAACCACTATAAGTTGGTGTAATTTTTAAACTTATAGTTGAATCATTAATAATTTCAATATTTCGTATAACACCTAATTCTATTATAGAAATAACAGGGATTTCCGGATCGGGAATTTCTGATAGTAAGGTAAAAATATCTTCTGCAGTTTTCAAATTATTATAAAATAAAAATAGCGGCCAATATCATAATGACAATAATAACGATGTATTGCCATACATCAACAAAGTATGGTGACATTTTTTTCCAAGATTCTTTTAAGCTCATTTTTTTAATTTTACCATTTTGCATCAGGATATATTCTCGGTAATGCTTGCATTTCAGCTAAAATAAAAGCCAAATGTTCAGTATGTATTCCTTTTCTGCTACCTGTTTGCATAAACACATTTTGAGGAATTGTTAATGTTGACTTTTCAACTAACTCAGAAATGTGCTTTTCCCATTTCGTTTTAACTAAATTTAAATCAACCGCAATTCCTTCTTTTATTAATAGCTCATCAACTTCATTCATTTCGAACAACTCATTGGTGTATTGCCAAAGTTCATTTAAAGCTAATTGTACTTTGTTATGACTTTCTTCTGTACCATCACCAAATCGCTCTAACCAAGCGGATGTGTGACGTAAATGATACGTTACTTCCTTCAATGATTTTTGAGCAATTCCTGCTAAAGTTTCATCATTACTTTTAGATAATTCTTGATAAAAATAATAATCAAAACAATCAACTAACACTTGTCTTGCAATAGTTCGCGCATAATCACCATTAGGTAATTCGGTAATTTGTGCATTAAAAAACTGTCTATCGTTTCTCAAAAAAGCTAAATCATCTTCTGATCTTCCTTTGTCTTCAACTTTTGCAGCATACTCTAAAAAAGATTTTGCCGCACCAGTAATATCAAGAGTAATGTTTGTTAAAGCCAAATCTTCTTCTAAAAAAGGGCCGTGTCCAGTCCATTCGCTCAAGCGTTGGCCTAAAATTAAATTTGTGTCTCCAATGCGGAGTATATATTGAAATAATGCTTCTTGTGTTGTCATATTAGTTTTTAATATTGCTACATATGCCCTATTGCATCTGGTATTTGGTAAAATGTTGGGTGACGATATACTTTATCATTTGAAGGTTCAAAAAATGGTCCAAAATCCTCTGGACTACTTGCTACAATAGCATTTGATGGAACCACCCAAATTGAACATCCTTCACCACGACGCGTATATAAATCACGAGCATTTTCTAATGCCATTTCTTTATCAAAGGCATGTAAACTACCGCAGTGCACAAAAGGTTGACCTGCTTTTTTTTGTAAAAATACTTCCCAAACTGGGCCTTGATTATCACTCATCTTATTTAATTCTAATTTGTTTAATTTATTTAAGCAGCTGCGTATATTTCGCTGCGTTTTTTAGCAAATGCTTGAGCTGCTTCCCTTACCCATTTACCATCATCATGAGCTTTATTTCTTGCAGCCAATCTTTCTTTATTACATGGACCATTTCCACTGATTATATTTTTAAATTCAACCCAATTAGGCTCTGTAAAATCATAACCATTTTTAGCTTCATTCCATTTCAAGTTTTCATCAGGCACTATTAAACCTAAATATTCAACCTGTTTAACAGTTTGATCCACAAAACGCTGACGAAGTTGATCATTTGTTTCTCTTTTAATTCTCCATTTCATTGCATTTTCACTATTTGGAGACTCAGAATCTGGTGGGCCAAACATCATCATTGTTGGATACCACCAACGATTTAAGGCATCTTGAGCCATTTCTTTCTGATCTTTAGTTCCAAAAGCCAAATGAGTCATAATTTCATAACCCTGACGCTGATGAAAACTTTCTTCCTTGCAAATACGAACCATTGCACGACTATAAGGGCCATAAGATGAACGTTGTAACATTACCTGATTCATAATAGCAGCACCATCAACTAACCAACCAACTGCTCCAATATCTGCCCATGTTAAAGTTGGATAATTAAAAATTGAAGAATATTTTGCTTTTCCAGTATGTAAATTATTTAATAATTCATCTCTGCTCACTCCTAAGGTTTCGGCAGCGGTATATAAATACAAACCGTGCCCGCCTTCATCCTGAACTTTAGCTAATAAAACCACTTTGGCTCTAAGGCTTGGTGCACGAGTAATCCAATTTCCTTCAGGCAACATTCCTATAATTTCAGAATGTGCATGCTGTGAAATTTGACGGATTAAATGCTTACGATAATTCTCAGGCATCCAATCTTTTGGTTCAATCATTTCGTTTTTAGCTAATTTGCCTTCAAACACATCTTCAAATGAAATATTTTCCATAGTTTAACTTATTTCTAATTATACAAATATAAGGTTAAAGAGCCTTTTTTTCAAAGTATTTTAAATTTATAATACAACTTAATAACAATTAAAATCATTTACTGTTTATTAATTCCATTAATAGTTTAATTTTGCAATCTAAAATTAAAAATATGGCTCGATTTCACACACTTAAAATAAAAGATATTCGTAAAGAAACATCAGATTCAGTTTCAGTAGCATTTGATATTCCAGCACAAATTCAACCAGAATTTCAATTTAAACAAGGACAATACATTACCTTAAAACTCACTGTAAATGGTGAAGAAATTCGTCGTTCATACAGTATTTGCACAAGCCCATACAACGAAAAAGATCTTCGTGTAGCTGTAAAAGAAGTTACCGACGGAAGAGCTTCGATGTATATCAATCGTACTTTAAAAGTTGGTGATAACATGGAAGTAATGACTCCAATGGGTAATTTTTATTCGGTATTATCAGGAAATAACAAAAAGCAATATGTATTATTTGCTGGAGGAAGCGGAATTACACCAATGATGAGCATCCTAAAAAGTATTTTATATATTGAGAAACAAAGCGGTATTACCCTTGTATATGCAAACAGAGATGAAGATTCAACTATCTTTAGAGCTGAAATTGAAAAAATTGCAACTGAATTTACTGATAGATTTACCGTTGTTAACACTTTTGATAATCCAAAAGGAAGCGTAACAGATTTAGAAAAAGGATTATTAACTATAGACAAGGTAAAAGAAATTAGTTCGAAATATAATTTAACTAATGCTGACGAATACTTTATTTGTGGCCCTGGTCCATTAATGGAAAATATTAAACAAGCATTAGAAAGTTTACAAATTAACAAAGAAAAAATTCACATTGAATATTTTAGTGCTGTTGTCGACGCTGTTGCAAAAGCAGAAAGTACTGATGTTTTTACTGGAGCTCCTGTAAATTGCGAACTAACTGTAATGCAATACGGTTACGAAACCCACATGAAATTAAACACGAATGGGTTAACAATTTTGGATGCTGCCATTGAAGCAGGCGTGGATGCACCGTTTAGCTGTAAAGGAGCGGTTTGTTGCACATGTAGAGCAAAAGTACTTGAAGGAAAAGTGAAAATGGATAATAATTTTGCATTAACAGAAGCAGAAGTTGAAGAAGGTTTTATTTTAACTTGCCAAGCACATCCTTTAACAGAAAAAGTAGTTATTGATTTTGATGCTATTTAATTTTAATTGGTTCACTAAATAGTGCAAATTGTTGTAAATACACGTTTATTATTAAATGATAAATTAGATGGAATTGGTTGGTTTTCTTACCAAACATTAAAACGTATTACCATAAATAATCCGGATGTTCATTTTGTGTTTTTATTTGACAGAGATTATGATGATGACTTTATTTTTTCTGATAATATCACCCCACTAATTATTGGTCCGCAAGCACGACATCCATTTTTATATTATATGTGGTTTAATTATTCTGTAAAAAATTTACTGAATAAATTAAAACCCGATTTATTTTTATCACCAGATGGATTTTTATCATTAGGAGCAAAATGCAAACAATTACCTGTAATACATGACATCAATTTTTTACATAATCCAAAAGATTTAAAGCCATTAACAAGCAAATATTATAATTATTACTTTCCTAAATACGCAAAATTAGCAACACGTATTGCAACAGTTTCTGAATATAGTAAAGCTGATATTTGCAAAAATTATAAAGTAGATGAAACTAAAATTGATGTCGTTTATAATGGAATTAACGAAGGATTTAAAACGATAAATGAAACTGAAAAACAACTTGTGAAAAACAAATTTTCGGAAGGAAAACCTTACTTTTTATTTGTTGGTTCGCAAAGTCCACGTAAAAATTTAAATAGACTTATTGCTGCATTTGATGAATTTAAGAGTCAAACTCAAAGCGATTATAAATTATTACTAGTTGGAGCAGTTTACACAAGCGAAGGTGATGTAAAAAAAGCAATTGATAAATCTAAAAACAAAATCGATATTATTTTTGCGGGTAGACAACCACAAGAAATTTTAGAAGAGATTATGGCAAGCGCATTTGCATTAACATTTGTTCCATATTTTGAAGGATTTGGAATTCCTTTAGTTGAAGCCATGCAATGTTCTGTTCCAATAATTTGTAGCAATACCACATCAATGCCTGAAATTGTTGGAGATTCAGCATTATTAGTAAATCCATTTGAAGTAACAGAAATTTCAAAAGCAATGATTCATTTATTTAATGATTCGCTTTTACAACAACAACTCATTGAAAAAGGAAATTTGAGAAAAAATAATTTTTCATGGGATAAATCAGCTAATTTACTTTGGCAAAGTATCGAAAAAACACAATGAGCAGTCCAATAAGCAAATCAGCATTTATTAAATCAGAACAATGTTTAAAGCATTTTTATTTATATAAAAATCATGCATATTTAAGAGATAATTTATCAAAAGAAAAACAACTTATTTTTAAGCGTGGTAATGATGTTGGAGTGTTTTCTCAACAATTATTCCCCAATGGTATTGACGTCACTTTTGGTGAAAAAAGGGATCAACAACTCTTTGCTCAAAAAACAAAAGACTTAATTGAAAAAGGAGAAACAACCATTTATGAAGCCACATTTATATATGATGGTTTATTGGTAATGGTTGATATACTAAATAAACAAGATGATAACTGGATTGCTTACGAAGTAAAAAGTTCACTCAAAATAACAGAAACTTATGTTAAAGATGCTTGTTTTCAGTATTATGTGATTAAAAATTGTTTACCAAATTTAATCGATTTTAATTTATTAACACTAAATCCTAAATATATTTTAGGCGCGGAATTAGATATCCAATCTTTATTTAAAAAGACATCAATCATTAAGGATGCAATAAAGAATACCGATTATTTTTCACACAAAACACAGGAGGCAAAATTCATATTAGAACAAGGGAAAATACCTGATATAAAAATTGGAACACACTGCTTTCAGCCTTATACCTGTGATTTTTTAGGTTCGTGCTGGAAAAACACATCTGTTGAAAATTCAATTTTCACATTAGGTAAATTATCTAAACCAACTTTGTTTGAATTATATAACCAAAATATAAAAACAATTGAAGAATTGCCTGTCATAAATGAAAATGAGTTTTTAAATAAAAAAGAAATTCAAATTCAAATTGAATCGGTAAAAAATCAATTAGAACAAATAAACATTCCTGAAATAAAATCATTTATTTCAAATATTGAAGAACCAATTTGTAGTTTAGATA
>CAIYSA010000330.1 GCA_903928655.1 uncultured Bacteroidota bacterium | reverse complement strand
TTTATTTGATATATTTATTTTAAATATTAAACAAATGAAACTAATATGTTTTTTAGATATTTTAGGTTTTGGAAATGTAACAATAAAAAATATAAATAATGCATTAGAACTTATCTCTGATTACCAGACTATAATAAATTTAAAAATTACTGACGAGAAAACGCATCCAATTCTTAAAACAACAAATGAAGATTTGTTAGTCGATAGTTTTGAAACATTTCTTCCATTTAGTGACTCTATATTTATAACATCAACTATCCCAGAAAAATTCATTAAACAGGTTTCACATTTTTTAATTCACTCATTTCAATTAAATGCTGAACAATACACCAATCCAGAAAGCAAAGAGAATCCTCTATCAACTAATATAAATATATTTAAATCAACTTCAGAAATAACCACAATTAATATTGAAAGATCCCCTCTACTTTTTAGAGGCGGAGTTAGCTATGGTGAAGTAGAAAGTATTAATATAAATTCTATAATAAACAATGAAATTAGTACAATTACTAATTTAACAGGAAAAGCTTTAGTAGAATCAGTAAAATTAGAAAAATCGGGAAAGGGACCTAGGGTTTTTTGTAACAAATCATTAATAGATAATCTTTCGGAAGAATGTATAGAAAAATACATAGGTACTATTTTAAAAGATGAATTATATGAAATTTACTGGCCATCTTTAATTTACATTGACGATAATTCATTTGAAGGGAATATAAAAAATTTTGACACTTTATTCATACCTGCAACAAATTTATGGAAAGCATTCAATCATTTAGATTATGGCATTCACTATTATGAATTTATTAAATTAATAGTTCAATCAACTTTGAAATATTTTAAATTTAATGGGGATGAAATTTATGCATCTAATTATATTACTGAGAAAATTAAATTCGTTGGGTTATATGAAAAAACAAATGACTTAATGAATAATATGTAATTTTTTAAGGGGCTATAAAATATTTCATTGCAAATATTCTTTCAGACAATTTGTTAATTGATTTAAATTATTGATAGTTGTAGTATTAAGATTAGATAATTCCTGATTTATGGCACTTAATTCGGTCTCATCTATTACACTGAAGTATTTATTTGTATTAATAGTTGCAATTATATATTCGAAGCTATATTTAATTTCATCAATTTCAGAGTCATTAATGATTAAAACCGCTTTTTTGAAATAATCAGCATTAAGTGAGAGATATTTTTCTGAAGGTAATATAGCACCTTTTAAAAGTCCAACCCTAACACCAATAGGCATTACCAATGTTTTATTAGCAATATCCTTAATAAAAGATATTGCTTTCCAAGTATTCTCTCTAGCGCATGACATCAATTTTACTCCAACAAGTATTTGTTTCTCTATGTCTAATCCTGCTAAAAAAGTTAAACCCTCTCTTTTTCTTAAAAATTCAACTACTTCATTTTGTTTAACAAATAAACCTGTTTCGAATTCAGAAAGTAACCTGTTAAATAAATTAATAGGATCGCCATAAAAACTATATGCGAGTTTAAAATCAATCGTATTTAAATGTTTTACGAAAAGTTTTTTGTGTATTGAATCTAATTTAGAATCTTTAGACAAATGACCAATTATTCTTTTTATCACATGCTGTTTTGATTCATCTGATTCATGTATAGTATATTGTATGATAATATCTTTAACCCTATAAGGCAATAAATCCCAAGTTTCAGGATGTACAAATCCTAAAATTGACGTATAAGGATGATTTGTTGCTCTGTTTTCTAGCATCCATTCATTTGCTGATAAATCACAAGAAGTTGATTTTAGTAATTCAACTATAAACATTCTAAATTTTTCCTGAATATTTATTTTTTGCTCATCGTTTTCAATCAGTCCAAGGCCATAGAGAAGTTGTTTAAAAAAATAAGAATGAAGTTCTAGTGGAACTCTCTGGATTATTCTTCTTGCAAATACTATGTTAGCAATATTGTCATCTGTTAAAAAATAAGGTTTGTTTTGTAAGTTATCAACCAGTTCATTTATATAATTTTTTCTATATAAAAGTGGCTTAGAAAGACAAATTTCAACTGATGCAGTAATAATAAATTTTAAATCATCCTCACTAGGGGCTTTAGAATAAGGATGAGCAAAAATACAACGTTGTTTCCAAAGAAATTCTAATTTACTTATATCGTGATCTTCAATTAGTTTTAACTGTACTGAACTCTCAAAAATTGTTTTGTCTACTGACTTATTATGTGACTCATCTTCTAATATTTTATTATAAAATCTTTCTGCTTGTTTATCGCCCAGATTTGAAGATTCATATATTTTCTTTTTTAAAGACTCTGCAATGGTTATCCAAGATATAACATACCCTGCTCGAAAACAATTACTTTTTAAACAGCTTATAGATTCATTAAATAGTGTTTGGTCTTCCTCTTCAGTAATTTTACTTCGCAATTCATTTTCCCATTCAGTATGTGCCATAAAATATAATTAAATAAGAATAAATGCAACTCCTAAACATCCAAATCAAAAATCGTAAAGTCTACTTAAACAATTTAGCACAAAAACTTTTAATTTAAATTACTTCATTATCGATAGATAGAATTAAACCGCTAAGTTAATTTAGACATAATTTGTACAATAATAAATAAAAAAACCACCCGTTTTACCGAGTGGCTCCCTTACTAACCATAACATCCATCTTAAACCGTTTATCCAGCCATTTCTAAGCTATGCTCCATATCAGGTAATAATAGCCATGTCCTATACATCAAGCGCTCCTCAAAGATGAAGTAGGGTGAACACCTAAGATATATTTCATTGTCTTCCTCAATGAAGCACTTGAGAAAGTCTGGGAACCGTTTCCTGCACTTAAGAAGGCCATTTTTAAGCATATTAATTTTTGCAACAATGGCTTATGCAGCATTTGCTTATGAAAAAAGGCATTGTCATGTTATCTTAATGATTTAAATGAATATTAGGCACTTCCTTGGCAGATAACCTTAAATCCCATGAATGTGATACAAAAATCATAACCTAAAAATATAGCCACTCAAAATCACAACAAACCCCATTAGTAAATATTCGCAACAATGCTTTAATTTTAAAGCAGCGAAACACAACATGATCTACCTCCACAAAATACTACCCACATTCGTACTTCCAATCATGCTAGTCATTATAGTAATACTAATAGGATTAATCAAGAATAAGAAAAAGCTAATCTATATAGCAATAGGGGTACTATATATTCTATCCACCCCTATATTTTCTAATAACTTCTTTAAACTAGTAGAAGCTAGTGGGCATAATGATTATAGAAAGCC
>CAIYSA010000329.1 GCA_903928655.1 uncultured Bacteroidota bacterium | reverse complement strand
CAAAATTATAATTTCTTTTTCTTTTCTTTCTTGAAAAAGAAAAGAAACAAAAGAATTCAAGCTAAATCGCCAAATCCATTTTTCTTCGCACATTCCAAGCTTCAGCTCCACCAGAAAAACTAGGATTTCGCAACGATTTAGCAAAAGCAACCTCACACTTACTAATGTATGATAGGTTTGCAAAAAAAAGGGGGTTTCTTACACGCTAATTTTTGGCTTACAAAATCATTGATTTTTAATATTCTTAATTAATCGAAAAAATTCTAAATATTAGTTAATGCCATTAGCAGTTATTAACCAGTATGATTGTCAGTTCGAGCGCAGTCGAGAACAAGTAAAACATCTCGACTGCGCTCGATGAAACAAAATACGTTTAGACTATTATGTATTAGCTAATGGTATAATGCATTTTTTGCAGCAATCCATGCAGTGCTCCAAGCATTTTGAAAATTGAAACCACCAGTGATGCCATCAATATTTAATACTTCGCCACAAATAAATAAGTGAGGAAGTAATTTACTTTCCATGGTTTTAAAATTAATTTCTTTTAAATTAATTCCACCAGAAGTAACAAACTCTTCCTTGAAGGTAGTTTTACCTTGCATGTTATAACTATCATTTGATAAGGTTTGCGCTAATTTATTTATCTGTTTTTTACTTAATTCATTCCAAGATTTTGAAGGTTGAATATCTGATTTTAAAACTAAAAATTCCCACAAACGTTTGGGAATATCAAACATTGATGAATTTACAACCAATACTTTTGAATTAATATTTACTGAAAGTATTTCCTTAATATACTCTTCGTTTAAATTGTTTGTCCAGTTTACTGAAATATCTGCATGGTAATTTAATTTAAAAAATTCTTGCGCTGCAAATGCCGATAATTTTAAAACCGCTGGCCCGCTTAAACCCCAATGTGTAATTAAAACGGGACCAGTATATTGATGTTTAGTTCCATTTACTTTTACCGTACCGTTTTTTACACTTAATCCCATTAGCTCTTTAATATTGCTTTGCGGAAGATTAAGTGTAAATAAACTAGGAATTAATTCATCAATGGTATGCCCAATTTTTTTTAAAAACGCGTAATTATTTAATTGGTAATGCCCGCCAATGCCGCAAATAACAGCATCAGCAATAAACGTATTTTTAGTTGTTGAAACTGAAATTTTATTTTCTATTGATTTTAATCCTATAACTTCTTCACTTAAATGAATATCGATATTATGTTTTTTTGCTTCTTCTAAAAAACAGTTGATGATACTTTCACTGCTATTGCTTTCCGGAAACATTCTTCCATCTTGTTCGGTTTTTAATTTGATGCCACGTTGCGCAAACCAGGAAACAGTATCACTTGTGGTAAATTGCGAAAACACTTGTTGTAGTTCTTTTTGTCCACGCGGATAATTTTTAATCAGTTCTTGATTTTCGAAACAGGCATGGGTTACATTGCAACGGCCACCACCCGAAACTTTTACTTTGGATAAAAGTTTAGTTGATTTTTCGAGAATAGTAATTTTAGCCTCAGGAAAATTAATTGCGGAATTAATTGCGGCAAAAAAACCAGAAGCTCCGCCGCCAATAATGATTATGTGTTTTGAGTTTTTCAAAGTGGTTGTAAACTTAGTAAAGTTTTATTGTTAAATTATTTTTTGTGCAATAAGATTTGAACTGAACATTCTATTAATTATAATTATGAATCAAATTTACTTCCAATGTATAATGATTTATGTGGCTAATTTTGTATTATTTTAACACTACTTGTTTGAATAATATTTTATACATTTACTTAAACAATTTTAAACAAAATTACAATGGGATTATTTGATAAACTGAGAAATGAATTTATTGATATTATTGATTGGACAGACAATACCAATGATACAATTATTTATAAATTTCCTAGATACCAAAATGAAATAAAAATGAATGCAAAGCTTACTGTGCGCGAAAGCCAAGTAGCTGTATTTATGAATGAAGGTGTTATTGCTGATATTTTTCAACCGGGTATGTACACATTAGCTACTCAAAATATGCCTATACTTGCTACATTAAAAGGTTGGAAATATGGTTTTGATAGTCCGTTTAAAGCAGATGTGTTTTTTGTAAGTACTAAGTTATTTAGAGATCAAAAATGGGGAAGTAAAAATCCAATTATGTTGCGTGATGCAGAATTTGGACCAATACGTTTACGCGCTTTTGGAACTTACGCATTTAGAGTAAATGACGCAGGTAAATTTTTGAAAGAGGTTGCCGGCACGGCATCAGAATTTACAACGGATGAAGTAAATGAATATTTAAGAAGTTTGGCAGTTTCAAGAGGCATGGAATCGTTAGCAGAAAGTAAAGTTCCTGTTTTAGATTTAGCGTCTCACACAGCTGAAGTCTCTGCTGCAATTACCGAAAAAATTAAACCTGAGTTTAATGAAATAGGTTTAGACTTAACTAAATTTTTAATTGAAAATGTGTCTTTACCACCTGAGGTTGAAGAGATGTTAGATAAGCGAAGTAGTATGGGTATTGTCGGAAATTTGGGTGCTTTCACTCAATTTCAGGCTGCAAATGCTATGGAAGATGCTGCAAACAATTCTGCAGGAGGTGGAATTATGGGTGCTGGTTTAGGTGCAGGAATGGGAATGGGAATGATGGGACAAATGGGAAATGCATTTCAAAATAATCAATTTAATGGAGCTTCGGGTCAAAATTCTCCACCACCGCCACCAATTGTAAATTATTTTGTGGCTGTTAATGGTGCTCAAACAGGACCTTTTACAATGCAACAATTACAGGCAATGGCAAGTTCAGGACAATTTAACAGACAAAGCCAAGTTTGGAAACAAGGTATGACTGGTTGGTTAGCTGCTGAAACGCAAACAGAATTAAGCGCATTGTTTAATTCAGTTCCACCACCAATAGGATAAATTTAAATAATTTTAAAAAGCTACAATGTGAAATACCGTTGTAGCTTTTTATGTTTTTATATTTTTGTATTTCACAATTTTCTATATCTTTAAAAATGCTTTGGCACATATTTAAATATTATTTAGGCTTTGTAATAGCAGTTTTTTTTAAAAGAACTCAAATCTCTAATGTCCATAACCTTAAAGTTAAAGGTCCTGTAATTTTAGCAATGAATCATCCAAATGCATTTATGGATCCTGTTGCTATTTCGGCATTAGTTTACCCGCCAAGAGTAAGGTATTTAGCAAGAGGTGATGCTTTTAAAAAAGGAGCTGCTACATGGGTTTTAGAAAGTTTAGGTGTTATCCCTATTTTTAGAATGCAAGATGGTGGAAAAGAAGGATTATTGAAAAATGATGATACTTATAATATCGTAAATAATCTACTTAAAAGAAATAAAAAAATAATCATTTTCGCTGAAGGAATTTGTATACAAGAACGTCGGTTACGCCCATTAAAAAAAGGTGTGCCACGTATGATTTTTGGAGCAATGAAAGATAGCGATCTAAAAAATTTAACAGTTGTTCCTGTAGGTGTTAATTATCAAGATCCATCTCAATTTAGAGGAACTGTATTTTTTAATGTTGGAGAACCTATTTCTATCAATGATTATATGAAGCAATACAAAGAAGCTCCTGCAAAAACAATGAATGTGTTTTTAGCTGATTTAGCAGCTAAGATGAAATCACTCATTGTAAATATAAACTATCATAGAAGTGAAAAAGTTATTGAACATTTAGAAATAATTTTGAAATATGATTTTTTTAAATCACAAAATCTAAATGAAAATAATCTGGAGCATGATTTTTTATTTTCTACCAAAGTTGTTGATGTTATAAATAAGGCTGAAGAAATTATTCCTAAAAAAATTATTGAACTGACAGAGAAAACAAGTCGTTATTTTTCTGATTTAAAAAAACACCAATTTAAAGATTGGCTTATAAATCCTGATAAGCAAAAAGGTATTAATTATTTTGTGGTGATTTTGAATATTTTCTTTATTATATTAACATTACCAATTTATGTTTTAGGATTATTAGGGAATTATGTTCCATATAAACTAGCTTATTTAATCACTTCAAAAAAAGTAAAAATAAAAGAGTTTAAGGCCTCTTTTTATATGGGAATAGGAGCAATGTTATATTTAATAAATTACGCTTTATTGTTTTTTGTTCCAAAAGTATTGTATTCGGGATGGTTGGGATTATTAATAGTAATTGTTTCTTTTATAAGTGGTTATATTTGTTTGCACCTGTCGCCAATTCGTAAAAAAACATTGGGAATGATAAGGATTTTATTCTTGAAATCGAAAAACGAAAAAAAATTTAATGATCTAGTTCATCAACGAGCAGAAATAATAAAAATGTATTTAGATTTAAATTAAATACTATAACGAGGCATTGGAATAACGCTCAATTCACAAAACTGATTTTCTAAAAACTTATAATAACCTGTAACAGCAATCATAGCGGCGTTATCTGTGCAGTATTCAAACTTAGGGATATAAGTTTCCCATTTATGTTTTTTGCCTAAAATTTCGAGCTGTTTTCTTAAGCCAGAATTCGCCGAAACTCCGCCCGCAATAGCAATTTGTTTAATATTTGTTTCTTTACTTACTGCTAATAAATTTTTAAGTAAATAATTAATTAAATGCTGTTGGTATGAAGCGCATATATCATTTAAGTTTTCGGAAATAAAATTTTCGTTCAGCTTAGTTTGTGCTTGTATAAAATATAAAAAAGCAGTTTTTACACCGCTAAAACTATAGTTATTGTTTTTGAGGTGTGGTGTAGGAAATTTGTAAATATCAGCATTTCCTAATTTTGCATATTTATCAATTAATGGTCCACCGGGGTAGGGAAGCCCTAATATTTTTGCTGCTTTATCAAAAGCTTCTCCAACAGCATCATCTTCTGTTTCAGCTAATAATTCAAAATTAAGAGGAGACGTTATTCTTATTATTTGAGTATGACCGCCACTTACTGTTAAGCACAAAAATGGAAATTTCGGACTTAAATTACTTTGATTTTCTTCAGTAACGTTAATATCTTCTTTAATAAAATGGGCTAAAATATGTCCTTGCATATGGTTTACTTCAATCAAAGGAATATTTAGTGCAAGGGATAAAGATTTAGCAAAAGACAAACCAACTAAAAGGCTTCCGCTTAAGCCAGGCCCAAGTGTAACTGCAATAGCACTTAATTGATTAGTTGTAATATTTGCTTGTTTTAAAGCTAAATCAATTACTGGTAATATGTTTTTTTGATGATCTCTACTGGCAAGTTCTGGTATAACACCTCCATATTGTTGATGTATGTTTTGAGTAGCTGTAATATTTGAAAGTAGAATCCCATTTTTGATAATGGCACAGCCAGTATCATCGCAGCTTGATTCAATGCCTAAAATAATTATGTCTTCAGTTTGTGTGATAATTTTTGATGAGTTTATTCACTTTTAATAGTGAAGTTATTAAGTTAAATTAACGCAAAAGGATTGTTTTATTTGATTATTTTTAATGCTTATGAAATTGCTAGGCAAAATTACAAGAATATTACTGAAAACACTATTGTATTCGGTAATACTTTTATTGCTTCTAATTGGTATTTTATATTTTGTGGGACAAACAGAATCATTTCAAACTTGGGCTGCACAAAAGGCAACCGTATATTTAAGTAGTGAGTTAGGTACAAAAGTTGATGTTGGGAAACTAAAAATAACGTTTGTTAAAAATGTAGTACTCGAGGATGTTTTTATTGGCGATAAGCATAATGATACCATTCTATCAGGTAAATCAATAAGAGTAAATGTTAGTGGTTTCGATTTAAAATTGCACACTTTAAATATTGATGAGGCCGAACTTTCTGATGTTAAAGTAAAGTTGTTAAAATATAAAAATGAAGATGACTTTAATTTTCAGTTTTTAGCAGATTATTTTTCTTCAAAAGATTCAACAAAAAAAGATTCGGTAGCACCATGGAAAATAAAATATGGCGCCCTAGTTTTAAATAATGTTGATTTTACTTATAGATTATTGCGGGATACAATAAAGGTTAGGCAAAATATGAACTATAATAATTTACATATTACAAGTGTATATGGCAAGTTAAGTGAAATTGATTTTAGAAATGATACTATTTTTTCGCAAATAACAAATTTAAGGGCTAATGAGCAATGTGGTATTTCGTTAATTAATTTAACTACAAAAGCAAGTATTTCATCCAATCATTTAAAGTGTGATAGTTTGTATTTAAAAACTGCCAATAGTTTAGTAAAAGGAAGTTTATCTTTTAAATATGATTCTTGGAACGATTATACTGATTTTATAAATAAAGTTTATATGAAAGGTAATTTAAAGGACAGTACTTTATTAAATATGAAGGACGTTACTTATTTTGCTGAAGATATAAATGGTTTTAACGAAGTGTTTTATATTAAAGGGAAAGTAAGAGGTTTTGTAAATGATTTAAATGGTTCGGGATTAGATATTAGTTATGGTAAAAACACAAATTTTTTAGGCGACTTTTCTATAAGTGGCTTGCCTGATATTAATAAATCTTATATTCATTTTGATGCACAAAAATTAGCTACTTCAAAAGATGATATTGAACATTTTCCAATTCCTCCGTTTCATAATGCAACTTTTTTAAAACTACCGATAGAAATGGCAAAGCTTGGAGTTATAACTTATAAAGGAAAGTTTGATGGATTTATAAATAATTTTGCAACCTATGGTAATTTTAAAACAGATATTGGAAGTTTAAAAACAGATATTCAGGTAAGTGATAATCCTAAAACCAAAGTAGTAGAATATGCTGGCTCACTAAGCACTACAAGTTTTAATGTTGCTAAACTTTTTCCTAATTATGGAATTATTGGACCAGTATCTTTGTCTGCAAAAATAAAAGGGAAAGGTATTAATGCTGATGATTTGGACTTAGTTATGGATGGTAGTATACAATCTATAACCTATAATAACTATCAATATAAAAATTTAAAAATTGATGGAACATTTAAAAAACGAATTTTTAATGGAGAAATTGTCAGTAAGGATCCAAATGCAGATTTTTATTTTACTGGTTCTATTGATTTAAATAATAAAGTTCCAAAAATGGATTTTATTGCGAGCATTAATAATTTTGATTTAAAGCAAACAAATTTCTCTAATTCTAAATTGGATGGAAAAATTTCATCACAAATACTGATTAATCTTAATGGTGATAATATTGATAATTTATCTGGCCAAATAAATTTTGATAATACGGTATACACTAATACAAATAAACAATATAAATTAAGCACATTTAATTTAGAATTAAATCAAGAAAACGTTTCCAAAAGCATTAAACTAAATTCAAATATCATTAATTTACAATTAGATGGGAAATATAAGTTAAGTACTTTGCCAAAAGCTTTTAGCCAGTATTTAAACACTTATTTTCCTACTTTTTTCAAAACAAATACAAGGTATATTTATAGCGATAAAGCAGATTTGAATGTGAAAATAAAAAATTTCACAATTATTAAAGAATTGTTTATAAATGATTTAATGATAAGCCCTAACACCGTTTTTGAAGGTTCGTTTGATGCCAGTATTAATTATTTATATTTAAAAACAAATAATGATTTAATAAATT
>CAIYSA010000328.1 GCA_903928655.1 uncultured Bacteroidota bacterium | reverse complement strand
TGAAACAAGTTCAGAATGACTTTAAAATTCGATATTAGAGCGTCTTTTAATTTTTTATTTACATAACAACACTTTAATTGTATCGTCTAAAATATCAAAAGCTATTTCCTTTGTTGCGGCTTCAGCATAAACTCTTAAAACAGGCTCTGTTCCACTTGGGCGAATCATCATCCAAGTATTTTCATCAAAAAAGAATTTATAACCATCCAAATCATCAATACGAGAAACGGTATATTTTCCAAAACTTTTATAGGAGTTTGATTTACAATTTTCTAGAACTTTTTGCTTGATGGATTCATCTATTTTTAAGTCGTTACGCTCAAACCAAAAAGTACCTGTAATATCATAAACTTCTTGAATTAATTCTCTTAATGATTTACCAGTTTTAGCCATAAATTCCCAAATAACTAATCCCATCCAAATACCATCACGCTCAGGAATATGCCCTTTAATTGCAATCCCTCCACTCTCTTCACCACCAACTAAAACATCTTCAGCAACCATAATGCCACAAATGTATTTAAAACCAATTTTAACAACATCTAATGGCAAACCATAATGTTCGCACATATTCTTGATTTTCACTGTTGTGCTAAACGCTGTAGCCACCTTACCTGTTTGTTTTTTATATTTTACCAAGTAATGAATTAATAATAAAATTATATGATGAGAATCAACAAAATTCCCTTCATTATCATAAAGTCCAATTCTATCAGCATCACCATCAGTAGCTAATCCACAAGAAATATTTCCTTTTTCCTTTATAAAATTACTAAACTCTAATAAGTTTTTATGAATTGGTTCGGGAGCTTGTCCGTGAAAGCCAGGGTTATCATCTCCATGTAAATGGTAAATCTCCGGAAACAAACGATGCATTACGTTTTTACCAGCACCAAACATACTATCGTATGCAAGATTCATTTTAGCATCTTTAATTGCTTTTAAATCAAAGTTTTCTTCAACATGCTTAATATACATGTCTTCTAAAGGAGCATCTAATAAAAGTCCGTCAGATTTTGCTTTTTCAAAATCTACATTTTTAAAATCAACCTTACAAACTTCGGGTATTGCGTCTTCAATTTCCTGAACTAATTCTGGACCTAAAGGTCCGCCATAATGAGCTTTAATTTTATATCCATTATATGTTGGTGGATTATGACTTGCCGTAATAATAACACCTAAACTTGTTTTATATTTCACAGCACCAAGTGATATCATTGGTGTTGAAATAAACCCTTTTGCTAAATATACTTTTACACCATGTGCTAAAAATACTTTTGCTGTTGTGTGTGCAAATAATTCGCCGGCAAAACGACAATCATGACCAACAACTACACTTGGGTTTTCAAATTTTTGTTTTAACCATAAGGCAGTAGCTTCGGTAACTCGAGCTACATTTTCTTCTGTAAAATCTTGAGCTATTATTGCTCTCCAACCATCAGTACCAAATTTAATTTTTGTCATAGTGCATATTTTTGAACTCTAAATATATTTATTTTTTTTGATTTTTAGCAAAAGATTGGTTTTTAATCCATTAAGCTTGTTAAATGAAGCAATTCAGCTTCATTTTCCCAGTTGATATAACCTACTTTTTCATACACTATTTCGCCTTTTGTGTTTAATAAATACACAGTTGGAATAGAAAATATCTTTAAATCATTGAATGATTTTGATAGTTTTAAAAATGTAAATGGATACTGTTTTTTAGTTTTAAAAGAAATTAGCTTTTCCATTGTTTCATCTGTAATAGCAAGAACTTCAACACCACTTAACTTGTCGTTTTTAATTTGATTTAAGGCTTTTAATTCTTTTAAACAATCAGGGCACCAAGAGGCATAAAAAGACACAATAACTTTTTTTCCTTTTAATGA
>CAIYSA010000327.1 GCA_903928655.1 uncultured Bacteroidota bacterium | reverse complement strand
TTAAGTAATTTTAAAAAAATATAAGGATTAATAACATCAAAACTTGTATGTATAACAAAATTGCTTATATTTGTGACCCTATTTAAAGATAATAATAAAAGAAGAATAATATGTATTTAACATCAGAAGTAAAAAAAGACATTTTTAAAAAACACGGTGGTAGCGATAAAAACACAGGTTCAGCAGAATCTCAAGTTGCTTTATTTACTCACCGTATAGACCATTTAACAGGTCATTTAAAATCTAACAAAAAAGATTTTGGTACACAACGCGCTCTATTAAACTTAGTAGGTAAACGTCGTGCATTATTGGATTACTTAAAAAACACGGACATTATGCGTTACCGTGCTATTATTAAAGTATTAGATTTACGTAAATAGTAATGATAATTTAACATAGTAAAGGGGCATTCTGAGCAATCGGGATGCCTTTCTTATTATATTTGAGCTCAAAAAATTAGAACATAAATATAAACCCGTACCAAAAACGTTGGTACACAAAACAAAAAAAACACGATGTCACAAATTGGAATTCAACATTCGTTCGACTTAGGAGATGGACGAATAGTAACCCTTGAAACAGGAAAATTAGCTAAACAAGCTGATGGAGCAGTAGTAGTAAAATTAGGTAACACTATGATTTTAGCTACTGTAGTAAGTAACAAAGATGCTAAAGAAGGAATTGATTTTTTACCTTTAACGGTAGATTATCAAGAAAAATATGCGGCTACAGGTCGTTTCCCTGGCGGATTTTTTAGAAGAGAAGCAAAATTATCAGATTACGAAGTATTAATTTCTCGTATTGTAGATAGAGCTATGCGCCCTCAGTTTCCAGATGATTACCATTCGGATACTCAAATCATGATTTCATTAATTTCATCTGATAAAAAAACAATGCCTGATGCATTAGTTGGTTTAGCAGCGTGTGCAGCTGTTGCTGTGTCTGATATTCCTTTTAACGGAATTATCTCGGAAGTTCGTGTTGCTAAAATTGATGGTAAATTATGTATCAATCCAAACATTGACGAATTAGCAACTGCTACTTTAGAAATGATTGTTGCAGCTACTGAAACTGATATTTCAATGGTTGAAGGTGAAATGAGCGAAGTTTCAGAAGCAGAAATGTTAGAAGCAATTAAATTTGCTCACGAAGCAATTAAAGTTCAAATTACAGCTATTAAAGAATTTGCTATTAAAGCAGGTTTAAAACCAAAACGTGAATATTGCCACGAATTAAATGATGCTGATTTAAAAGCAGCCGTTTCTAAAGCTACTTACGATAAAGTTTATGCTGTTGCAAAACAAGGTAATCCAAATAAAAATGAGCGTAAAGTTGCTTTTAAAGCAGTTTTAACTGAATACAAACAAACGTTTACAGCTGAAGAATTAAAAGATAGAGAAGCGCTTATAAACAAATATTATCATGATGTTGAATACGATGCAGTTCGTCAAGCTACATTAGATACACAAATTCGTTTAGATGGTCGTAAAACGGATCAAATTCGTCCAATTTGGAGTGAAGTAGGGTATTTACCTGCAGCTCATGGTTCAGCTATTTTTCAACGTGGAGAAACTCAATCACTTACAACAGTTACTTTAGGAACTGGTAAAGATGCTCAAATGATTGATGGTGCTTTTTACCGTGGAGAAACTAAATTTATTTTACATTATAACTTCCCTGGTTTTTCAACCGGTGAAGCTAAACCTAACCGTGGCGTTGGTCGTCGTGAGGTTGGACATGGTAACTTAGCAATGCGTGCATTATCTAAAGTTATCCCAACTGATACGCCATACACAGTTCGTGTTGTTTCTGATATTTTAGAATCTAACGGTTCTTCATCAATGGCAACTGTTTGTGCTGGTACATTAGCTTTAATGGATGCAGGTGTAAAAATCGCAAAACCAGTAACTGGTATTGCAATGGGTTTAATTACTAACGATAAAGGACAATACGCTGTATTATCTGATATTTTAGGAGATGAAGATCATTTAGGTGATATGGATTTTAAAATTTGTGGAACTAAAGATGGTATTACTGCCGTGCAAATGGATTTAAAAGTAAATGGTTTACCATACGAAGTAATGGAAAAAGCATTATCTCAAGCTCGTGAAGGTCGTTTACACATCATGGGTGAAATTATGAAAACAATTACTGAGCCTCGTGCAGAATACAACGAAAACGTACCTCGTTTTGAAGTAATCATTATCCCTCAAGAATTTATTGGTGCAATTATCGGACCTGGTGGAAAAGTAATTCAAGATATTCAAAAGAAAACTGGTGCTACAATTTCAATTACTGAAGTTGATAACGCTGGACGTGTTGAAATATTTGCTGAAAAATTAGAAGACTTAAAAGCTGCTGTAGCTCGTATTAAATCGATCGTTGCAATACCAGAAGTTGGAGAAATTTATGAAGCAACTGTAAAATCAATTATGCCTTACGGTGCGTTTGTTGAATTTATGCCTGGTAAAGAAGGTTTATTGCACATTAGCGAAGTAGATTGGAAACGTTTAGATTCTTTAGAAGGTGTTATTAAAGAAGGACAAGTAATTAGTGTAAAATACATTGGTACAGATCCTAAAAACGGAAAAGCTAAATTATCTCGTAAAGCAACAATGCCTAAGCCAGAAACTGCTGAGTAATTAGTTGCTTACTATATTTTATTAGGTAAAAGGTTGCTAAAATATTGGCAACCTTTTACATTTAAAAAAGAAATCACAATAATTTTGAAATTAAAAGATTAAATACTATATTTGCCCTCCACTTTTTAGCCTCTGATTGCATGGTGCAATGAATGCCAAAAATGATAAATTTTTAAATTAAGAAACAATGAGTTTATTATTAGACTACGTAAAAAAGCAATTAAAAACAGAAGTTGCACATCCATCTTTTAAAGCGGGTGATACAGTTACTATTCACTACAAAATTAAAGAGGGTGAAAAAGAGCGTATTCAGCAGTTTTCTGGTGTAGTTATTCAACGTAAAAATGAGCCTTCAACAGCTTCTTTCACAGTTCGTAAAATATCTAACGGTATTGGTGTTGAGCGTATTTTTCCAGTAGCATCTCCTTTTATTGATAAAATTGAAGTAAATAAAATGGGTATTGTTCGTAGAGCTAAAATATTTTATATCCGTGAGCGTACTGGTAAAGCAGCTCGTATCCGTGAGAAAATTCAAAAGAAAACAGTTAAATAATTTTAACTTTTATATATTAAAAAACCCGATTAATTATTTAATCGGGTTTTTTTATGGACTTTGTTACCATTTTGTGTTATAGAATATAAGCAGGTTATAAATGAGTTCGGAAACTAAAAACATATTATTAAAGGGTAAAAATGTTTTTACTAACAGTGACCTAACGAATACTGAAAATGTAAAAACATTATACAATTCCTATGCTAAAAAGCTATTAGCATATACTTTGAAAAATTACACAATTAGTAAAGATGATGCTTGGACAGTTGTTTATAAAAGTATTTATAAAATGGCCGAAAAGCAAGGTGTGTACAGCTTTGAAAATGAACAAAAATTAAGATCTTTTTTAT
>CAIYSA010000326.1 GCA_903928655.1 uncultured Bacteroidota bacterium | reverse complement strand
TTTATAGGCAAATTTTTCAAAGCTTTGAACAGTGATAACACCTAAAATTTTTTCGCCAATCATCATTGGACAAAAAATCAAAGAGTTTGGCATATCTCCGGTAGGAACAACGATTTTACTAGTATATTTTTGATACTCATTTAGATTATCATTAATGAAAATTTCCGTTTTATTTGTAACACACCAAACCGAAAAATTGTCAATGTTATCCATCGAAACCATTAATGTATCTTGCTCAACACCATTTTCCATTTCATAGCGATATTCTATTTGATTAGTAGTTGGATGATAGATACGCACACCAAAACAATCTGCCTTCATTAATCGACAAACATTTTCGTGAAGGTTTTTAAAAATAGCATTAAAATTTACGCTAGAAATAATTTGCTGTCCCATTTCACTCAACAAACGTGTATTTTCATGAGATTTTTCAATTTCTTCTTTTTGAAGAATAACCTCTTTTGTACGTTCATTAACTTTCTCCTCTAATCCTTTATATAAATTTGCGTTTTCAATCGCACTTCCTACATACACTGATAAATTACGTAATATATCTACATGGTAATCTTTATATTTATTTTTCTCAAAACTTTGCACAGTAATAACCCCAATTGTTTTTCCTTTCGAAAATAAAGGCATATAAACCATTGATTCAGGTAAATCACCAACAACAGTGTCGTAAGTATCGCTTTTACTATTACTAATTGCAGTTTCTAAATCATTAATAACAAATTCTTTAGCTTGATTAAAGCAATGTGCTGCAGTTTTATCGTCATTTAATTTATAATAAAATGGGTCTAAAATCTTACCTTTTTCAAATGCACCTGAAAAATACACATCTTCATATTCACTACGGTGGAGTCCAATACCAAATATAGTTGCATCTAAAAGTGTATTAATTTGTTGATATACTTTCGATATAATTTCATCAACAGAAAATGTAGCAGCTATCTCTTTTCCAATTTCACCAATTAATTCGGTATTTCTAAAACTTTTTTCAATTTGTTCTTTTTGTTCAACAACTTCAGAAGTTCTTTCATTAACGATAACCTCTAAGCCATCAACTAAATTGGCATTTTCTAAAGCAATTGCTGTATAAGTACCCAATGTCTTCAAAATATTCATATCAGAAGGAAGATAAGCGTTCTTTTGAAAACTTTGAACGGTAATAACTCCTGTAATTTTTTCTCCAATCATTAACGGACAAAATAATAATGAACTTGGCATTTCACCACGTGGCACCACAATTTTTGAAGTATATTTTTGATACTCATTCATATTATCATTTATGAATATCTCTTGTTTATTAGCAACGCACCAAACCGAATAATTATCGATGTTACTCATTGACACCGTAATTGGTTTTATTAATTTCCCTTTTTCATATGAATAACGATAATCTATTTCTTGTTTTTCGGAATCATAAACTCTAATACTAAAACAGTCAGCATTCATTAATTTACTCACATTTTCATGTAGTTTTGCAAATATTGATTCAAAACTAAAACTTGAAATTATTTGTTGGCCAATTTCATTAAGTAATCGAGAATTTTCCTGAGCGCGTTCGATTGCTTCTTTTTGCTGAATAACTTCTTTTGTGCGATCTAAAACACGTTCTTCAAGCTTCTCATAAAGAGTTGCGTTTTCAATTGCAATAGCACAATAAACAGCTAAATTTTTCACTAAATTAAAATGATATTCAGTGAAAGCATTTTTAATGAAACTTTGAACTGTTAAAATTCCAACTTTTCGATCAGAAAGTTTTAGTGGGAGATAAATAATAGATTGTACATCTTCACCAATTGTTGGTTTAAGTTTAACTTGAATATATTGACTTATCTCCTTTTCAAGATCTGAAATAATAATATCTCTATCTTGGTTATAACATACAACAGCCAATCGATTATTGTCTGTTAAACTGTAGCTGGTTGAGCCTAATACAACATCATTTTCTATATAACCAGGAAATGTTAATTTTGTATTATCATCAGTAACAATTCCAATACCAAAACCCTTGGCATCCATTAAATTACTAATTATAGTGTATACAGTTGTATTAATACTTTCAATAGATAGTTGCGAGATAATTGTTTTCCCTAAATCACTTAATACAACTAAATCATTTGATAATAGTTCGAGTTGTTTATTTTTTTGACCTAATAATTCTTTTTCTTTTTCAATTTGAGAAATATTAAATTGCATTTCTACAGCGCTTAATTTCTGTTTATTTTTTTCACTAAAAAATTCTTCTTTATATGTAAAATACTTTTTAAAATGCTCAATGAATTTTTCATTATTCA
>CAIYSA010000325.1 GCA_903928655.1 uncultured Bacteroidota bacterium | reverse complement strand
CCGTACCAATAACTATCAGAAATAGTTAAAACGCGCGTACTATTTTTAATAGAATCTTTTTCGAATAATGTTCGTGGATAAGCTAATTTTTGATTTTGATTAGGAGTTCTATATAAGTTCATGCTTCTTAAAACATCAGCATCTCTGCTGCGCGCTGTATCAACAACATCTATTTTATCCCAACTTATATTTGGTAAATCACAGTGATGCAAATTTTCAATACATCCAATAATTGTATCAATTGCCAAGCATTCGCCAAAATAACTCCAATGATGACCAAACTTTGGAAATAATGGATATGGAGTTGATGACTTCAATAATTGAAAATAAGCTTTTAAATCGAGTGTATTTATTTTGTTTTGATTACAAACAGAAATGTAATCTTTATAATTTGTGTTTTTTATGGGGTGCTTATATTTATCATCAATTTGCTCGGAGCAATATTCTCCTTTGCCTGGAGCAAAAACCAATAATAAATCAATACCTTTTTTCTTTAAAGTATCTTGTAATACTTTTGCTTTACGAAGTTTTTCATGGATTGGATTTTTACCAATATAATCATCCCCATAAGCCGAATAAATAAAAGTTTCGCTAAACACATAATTATCTTTTCCTGACACAAAACGATTAACTCGTAATTGATTAAATGCATCATAATAAAACTGATTATTAAGCCTTACAAATTTTTCTTTAAAAGCCCAATGATCATTATTATAATCATCTTTTAGTGTTTGGTATTCGCCACTAAACCACATACTCTTATCCTTTTTAACCAAAGAATCAGGGTTAACATTGTTTATTACAATACCAATAAGATTAGGCACATTATCATAACTTAAAACACCAACTATCATAGGGAAAGCCAATGCTAAAAAAGCAAGGATAACAAATAGATTATAAGATTTTTTAACCATACTACTAAAATCTAAAATAAATAAATGGATTAAAATCTAAAGCAGCAATGTAACTCAATGAAATATAAAACAATACAATGCTGATCGTCATCATCATTGTATTTGAAACTGTTGTATGATTTTCGCCATAAACTTTAATCTGAATATTTTTAGTAAAAGGTATAAAAGCAAAAAACGAAAAGAAAGCTGCCATAAATAATGAAAAATAAAAATCGTTATGTAATGCAAATTTCCCATCTGTAAAATTAAAACTAAACATGCTTTTTACAACATGGTTTGCATAGGTTAAATCTTCAATTCTAAAATAAACCCAACCTACTACCACAATTAAAAAAGTTAAAATTGTTGAAAATATTTTACCGGTTTTTTCATAAAACTTTAATAAAAATAAACGTTCAAACACAAGAAAAAAGCCATGAAAAGCACCCCAAATAATAAAATTCCAATTGGCTCCATGCCAAAGACCTGATAATAAAAACACAATAAATAAATTACGATACAATGTAGCTTTCGAATTCACTTTATTTCCGCCTAATGGAATGTATAAATAATTCTTCATCCAAGCACCTAATGTAATATGCCATCTTCTCCAAAACTCTGTAATACTTGATGATAAATAAGGGTTATTGAAATTTTCAGGTAACCTGATACCTATCATTTTACAAATACCAATAGCCATATCACTATAACCACTAAAATCAAAATAAATTTGAAAAGTATAAGCAATGGCGCCAACCCAAGCGGCTGCACTATCTATTTCATTAATCGATAATTTAAAAACATCATCGGCCTGCGCTCCAATTGTATTGGCAATAATTACTTTTTTTGCTAAACCAATACAAAATGTATAAAACCCACTTAGCTTTACATCAGGAGTATAATTTTTTTCACGGTCAGTAATTTGGTCAGCAATATCATGATACCTTACTATTGGCCCAGCGATTAATTTCGGGAACAATAAAATATAGGTTTGGTAATTCCAGAAGTTTTTCAAAGGTTTATGAATGCCTCTATAAACATCAACAACATACGTCACACTTTCAAATGTGTAAAATGAAATTCCAATTGGGAGTACAATTTTTAACCACGAAATTTCTTTAATGCCTGCTAAACCTAAAACTTCATTAATGTTATCAATAAAGAAATTTGAATATTTAAAATAAAACAGTAAGCCCAAATTCATTAGTAATGAAATAACCAACAACTGCTTTTTTGTTTTTATAGATTTTGCTTCATGCATTTTAGAAACCAATAAGAAATCTAAAAATGTAGTTCCAAGAATTACAAAAATAAATTTTGGTCCGCCCCATGAATAAAAGACAATACTAAAAATAAGAATACACGCATTTTTATATTTATTGGGTGTAAGGTGATAAGCCAATAAAAAAATTGGCAAAAAATAAACAAGAAAAGTGATGCTACTAAAAACCATTGTCTAAAAATATAAAAATTATAAGGAGTTTGTTAAAAAAAAGAAACTACTCGACTATTAATTTTTGTGTTCCTAATGCATTTTTTCCTTTCACATTAATAGAATAAATACCAGAATTTAAACCTGAAATATTTATAGCTTCATTATATAAACCTGGTGATAAATTGGATAATGAAATAGTTTTTACTATTTGACCAAGGCAATTAGTTATTTCAACACTATAACTTTCTGACTGAGTTAGCACAAAATGAATATTTAGTTCGCTCCTTGCGGGATTTGGAAAAACCTTAAATATAATTTCATTTATTTTCGGTTCTAATATTCCAATAGCAACGCCCGATAAGGTTTCAACTTTTACCTGGCGAGTGTTTATAGGAGGAATACCAGCTAAAGTAAAGCCAGGAGAAACAATATGACTGTAAGCAACTGTAAATACAGGAAACTTTGAAGAACTATGGTAATAATTATAACCTATTTGTTCTACAGTACCAACAAATGAACCTCCTAAAAAATTAAAAGCAATATTTTGTTTTAGCTTAACCCTTAAACAATTTGTTAAACTAACCGCCCCATTAAAAATTAATGTGCCCGAACCATCAGCAACATTTTGAATTGTACTTGTGAAGGCACCAGATAAAGTTGATGTTGAAATAGTTCCAGCAGCAATATCATTATTTAAATAACCCATTGCAACAGGATATGATAATAAAATTGCAGAATTTGAGTTATAATTCAAAACAGCATTTGCGACACCAACATTTGTATATGCTCCTACTAATTCGAAAGTTGTAGGTGTTGATTTGAAATAACTTAAATCATTAGTTGTTAAATCTTCTTGCACCATCGTTACTCCAGGAAAAGTTATGGACGAACCAGGATAAGCTGATGGTGCTGAGAATGTATTTGTATTTATTGCACCTGATTCAGAAATACCAGAAACATTCCAGGTTGCCCCTGATCCAATAATAGCCATTGGTAATGTACTAGTTGTATCAATGGATTTTGTGTCATAAAATTGGCCAATTACTGGCTCATTAAATGACTTCGTTAGCGTTAGTTGTGCCTGAATTTGATTTATCGTAAAAAGAGAAATAGCAAAAATGTAGATTTTTTTCATGTTATTTTTTTTAGTATCCAAATTTAAACAATTATACTTTTATTTCAATTAAATACTTTTAATATTTATTTTATGTATATTTGTTGTGTTGAAACCTAAAGTTAAAATATTAATATCTTCCTCTCTTTTGGCTGTTGTAATGTTTGTTGCAGTGCCAAAATCTTACATTCACTCATTACTTGGGCATAAGCATAATGTTAATCATACTTTAACTTCTGAAATAACAATAAGTGAAAATGATGAAACTCAAGATTGTAATATCCAAAAATTTGACACTCCTGTTTATTATACAGTTTTTAAATTTATTTTAAACTTTTTACCGATAAATACGAGTAAAGAAACAGCTTTTTATTTTCCTCAAAAACAAATTCCAAATAATTTTTATTCAATTTCTCTTTTAAGAGGTCCGCCAATAGCATAATTAAACACGAGTTAATTAGTTATTAATCTTTTAAAAAAATAAATTGAAGTTTATTCCCTTAGCAATCATACGCTTTTACCAATATGCTATTTCTCCTTTGCTAAAACCATCGTGTAGATTTACGCCTTCTTGTTCGCAATACGGATTAGATGCAGTAAATAAATACGGTGCAGTAAAAGGAAGTTGGATGTCGCTAAAACGTATTTTAAGATGTCATCCTTGGGGTGGCAGTGGCTACGACCCTGTAAAGTAAATCTTTGTAAGGGAATCTTCAAAAAAACAAAATTCAATGAACTTTTATTTAAGTAAATACGTATTCGTATTACTTTTTAGTTTTTTACTATTAAGTAATTCATTAAAATCACAAGATTCTTGTCAAATTAATTTAACTATTAGAGTTATTGATTTAGATAATGGCAAAGAGTTAGAAAGTACACTTGTAACCATCAACGAAACAAAACAAACAAATACAACTAACGCTCATGGCAATATTACATTTAGTAATTTGTGTATCGGTTCTAATAAATTAATCATTCAGCATTTTGGTTGCCATGATACAGTTGTAACCGTTGACCTAAAAAAGGATTTAAAAATCATTGTTAAATTGCCACATAGCTACTATGAACTCAACGAAATCGATATTATTGATAAACAACCCAATATCATCAAAACTCAAACCGTTATCGATTTAAAAGATAAAGAATTAGATCAAACACGAGGGCAATCTTTAGGAGAAGCTCTTAAACTAGTGAATGGCGTGACCACTTTAAATACAGGAAGCACTATTTCAAAACCAATGATACATGGAATGCAAGGCTATCGTATTTTAATTTTAAATAATGGAATCAGGCAAGAAGGGCAACAATGGGGAAATGAACACGCACCAGAAATTGACCCTTTTATTGCTCAAAAAATATCCGTTATAAAAGGTGCAAACGCTGTAAGGTATGGAAGCGATGCTATGGCAGGTGTAATTTTAGTTGAACCAAATGATTTACCTGACAAGGCTTCTGTAACCGGAGAAGTGAATTTAGTTGGTTTAATTAACGGAAAAACTGGCATTGCTTCAGCTATTTTACAAGGATACTTTGATAAAATAAAAGGGTTTTCGTGGAGAGTACAAGGCACTTTAAAAAAAGGTGGAAATACAAATACACCTAATTATTATTTAAAAAACACGGGAGTGCAAGAGTCTAATTTTTCTTATGCACTCAATTACCATCGCAAAAATTGGGGATTAGAAACCTATTACTCTCAATTCAAAACAAAAATTGGAATTTTTAGTAGTGCGCACGTTGGTAATTTAACAGATTTGCAAGCCGCATTTAATTCAAATAAACCACAAGATAGTTTAGCAACTTTTAGTTATGATATTGCCAGACCTTATCAGGATATTTCGCATGAACTTGCAAAAAGTAAATTTCATTTACACATTACTAATAGGTGGAAAGCCTTTGTTCAATATGCTTATCAGTATAATATCCGAAAAGAATATGATAAGCATTTACCGAAAAATTATGCATTAGCGGAACTAAATAAACCCGAGTTGGATTATCGGATTACTTCACAATCTGTTGATTTGGTATTAGAACACCTCAACATTAAATCATTTAGAGGTCAGTTTGGTGGAAGTTATTTAAACCAAAAAAATGTGTATTTAGGTCGTTTTTTTATTCCAAATTATATTAATAATTCGTGGGGCGTATTTGCAAGCGAACGTTTTGTAAAACACCATATTGAGTTTGAAGCGGGAATACGTTATGATCAAAAAAACTTAAAATCATTTTACTATATAGGTAACAATTTAGTAAAACCCGAACTCAATTTTAATAACCTTTCATGGAATTTAGGAAGTATCATCAAACCAAAAACAAACTTAAATATTTTTATAAATATTGGTTCGGCATGGCGTGCGCCTGCACCAAATGAACTTTATAGTAATGGACTGCATCAAGGTACTGGAGCTATTGAACGTGGCGATGCTAATTTAAAAACCGAACAAGTTTATAATATCACAACAACTGGTGTTTATCAACTAAAAAATATGGATATTGAATTAACTGCTTATCATAATCAGTTTACCAATTTTATATACATGGAACCAGCCTCTGAGCCAGAGTTAACAATTAGAGGCGCTTTTCCTGTTTTTAATTACAAACAAACTAATGCGCGTATTAGTGGCTTTGATGGAAAAATAACCAAACGTTTTTTTAATCATTTTCAAGTAATGGGAAAAGCTATGATTTTAAGAGCTTGGAATTATTCAGCAAATGATTATTTAATTTATATGCCTTCCGATAGATATTCTGTCGATATAAAAGCACATACAAAAATTTCAAAAAAAATAACTGAAATTTATATACAAGGAGGTTATCAATATATTACTAAGCAATGGCGTGTGCCTGCAAATGTTGATTTTGCAGCTCCTCCAAAAGGATACGGTTTATTAAATGCGGAAATTGGAACCTATTTAAAATTTGGGAATCAAAAATTAAACATAGCGGTAACTGCTTCAAATCTATTTAACACAGTTTATCGAGATTACTTAGATCGCTTTAGATATTTTACGGATGCCCAAGGCAGAAATATTGGAATACGAATTAAAGTGCCATTAACGATTTATGATAAAAAATAAAAAAACAATTTTTTCCTGTCACATTGAGCGAAGTCGAAATGTCAAACCCATACTAAAAAACGTACAATGAAACACTCATTTAAAATAATAACTTTTTCTCTAATCATTATATTAACTTTTAACGCCTGTTTTAAAAAAAATAAACTAGACGCTAATGTTGAAAATCCTTTATTACCAGCAAACGAAAACGAAGTGATTACAACGATGAAGCTATCAATAACGGATGGTACTACCACACTAAATTACCAATTTAAAGACCCTGACGGTGATGGAGGTATTGTTGGTGCATACGGAAACTTATCAAACACATTAACTGCACAAAGTGATTCAGTAATTAATTTGTCAATCAATAAAACATACACAGTATCTATTTTATTATTGGATGAAACTAAAGCAGTTGCTGATACAATTAGCAATGCCGTTTTAAGCGAAGGTGTAGATCACATGTTCTTTTTTAATTCTATTAATCCAACAGGAAACCCCTACTCTGTTTACTTAACTGGAAGCATGACAACCATTACATATTTAGATTTAGATGCAAATTTACGTGGCATTGGTTTATTAACTAAATGGCAAGCACCAAGTATGGCAATGGCAAAATCAATCGTAACGGTTTCTTTAAGACATCAACCAGGCGTAAAAAATGGAACTTATGCACTTGGAGATGCGGATATTGAAATTCCGTTTAAATTAAAAATTAATTAAGTTGAAATTAAAAAACTAGTTGTTACTGATTTATAGAAATTATAACATCTAGTTTTTTATACTATTTTACATCATTAAAATAAATCATAATATTGCAGATAAAATAGCTAGTAAAATTACTCCTAAAACAAAAGCACTAATAATCAGTCCAGTCATAGCGAGTGCTTTCCCTTTATATTTGCCTGGCTCTTTTTTCATTTGACGCAAGGCTTTAATAGCAAATATTAATGAAAAAATACACGAAACACCCCATACCATAAAGAAAAATGAAAATATAAAACTAGTTACTGCAAACTTGTTATATTTTTTTTCACCAGTTTGTATATTCTCTTTTTTAGGACTATCAACAATTTGCTTAGTAGGTTTATTAAAAACATCTTTTGATCCATTAACATATTTAATCATAAAAACATTATCAATTGACTCTACCATTAAAGGCCCGTCTAAATTATTGCATTTTTTATATTTAATAGTTGTTTGACTCACTTCCAAAACCTTTGCCACAATTTCATCACCATTTTTTAATTTGATAATATCGCCACATGTATCAGTAAGTTGAGTAATGACTTCAACATGTTTCTTTTTTTCAATTAGTGTTATAGCCCTTTCATTCGAAGCTAATAACAATTCACTTATTACTGGTTCTGTATATTTTACAGTATCATGTAATTCAGCATCTTCTTTTTTTAATGTATTATCATTTTTTAAATGCGATGCTTTTTTATCCCAAGCAATATAATACCCATTACGATATGTTCTTTTCATTACATGACATTTAGAAAATGTGACAGCAATAAAAACTAAAACAAGAAGGATATTTATTTTTTTCATTTTATTATTTTTTTTTAAAGTTATAATATTATTTCTTTCTATAATTAAATCCAACTAATAATGAAATTCTCCAACCAGTTTGAAAACTTTGGCTACTAGTTGTTTTGGTTGTTGTATTATAAATATCATGTTTACTTCCTATGGAAGGAACAACGGCAAGATTAATTGGAAAATTAATATTACCTTTTCTTAAACTTGTACCTGCCGCCAAAACTAATCCAACAGCACCTTCTGTATCACCTTTATAGTTTGGAGAAATTGAAAAATTTGGTCCTAACGCAAATTCAAAAGATGTTTTCCCTGAGCTTCTTATTCCCAATAAACAACTCGCACTTGGTATAATAATTCCCTGTTCTATCCCTCCAATTAATGGCACAAATTCAATTAGCCCAGATAAACCTTCAACAGTAAACAATCTGCCTTCAAATTGCCATCCAAATTGGGTAATTCCAGGATTTTTACCTCTTTCTGCTAAATAATCGGCCGTTGTTCCAGAAGTGATATATGTATAACCAATACGGGGCCCGCTAAATGATTTGCGTCTTATTTTAGCAAAATCAGAAGTGTCTTTATCGTAAACCTTTCCCGATTTGCATTCTGTTTTATTCTCTTGAATATTGTTATTTTGAATAATAGGTTCAGTATTAAATACTGATTTCAACCCATTTTCATATTTAATTGAAAAAACATCAGATTTATAGACGACACGAATTGGTCCGTCCAAATTTTTAAAATCTTTATATTTAATTTCAGTTTCATTTATTTCGGTAACTTTTACACTTAAATCATTTCCATCTCTCAAAGTAAGTATATCTTGAGCTTTAACGAAGTTACACAGCACTAAACTTAATGCTAAAATCCCTTTTTGTAATTTTTGAATTTTCATAATTTTTATATTATAATTTATTCAACAAAATTAAAGAGAACTAAGGCATTCATAAAATGATTTACTGCAGGACAATTACAATTTTTAGCTTTTATTTCTAAAACTGTACTATTTATATTTTTGTATTAGAATAAGTAGGATTTATTGCGTATTTAAATTCCATATTTGCATTATTTGCAAATAATATATATTAGCATTATTAAAAAACAATAAATAAAAAAAGAGCTAACTCGCATGAGTTAGCTCTTTAAAATAAACCAAGAAATAATTTACATTTTAATCAAACGAGCAACTGCCTTTTGTTTGCCATCAGTTACTTCTATAATATAAGAACCATTTGCTAAATCTGAAAAATCATAAACTTTCGAGAAATTTTCAGTCAACTTAACAGCTTCTGCTCTTAAAATGTTTCCAATTATGTCATAAACATTTATGACTGTTTTAGAAACTTCTAAATTTGAATTTCCGTTAATATCAATTTTAACTGAACTCGAAAATGGATTTGGATATAATTGCAATCCGATAGAATTTGTTCTAATAATCCAATTTAAACCATTAAAAGCTGATATTGTGAAATCGAAATCATTTAAATCAAAAAAGATATTTCCTACAGCTTCAACTTTCACTCTACATGTTGTGCTTGAAACAAGTAAATTTGGCATCGTAATAGTTTCTAAACCATCATTTGGTGTACCTGCCAATACTAAGGAAAAAGTTAAACCGGCATCTTTACTTACATAAATATTTACATTAGCGCAATTAATTGGTGCTCCGCTTGTACCAGCTACACTCCAAGAAACTACTTGAGATGATCCACTTGGATAAACAATACCAGTAGTACTTTGAGACGTAACTGCAAAAGGGCCTGTTCCGTTTACTGTAACAATAGTAGTAGCAGAACAAACGCCTCCGCCTCCCATTTTATTATCACGTGCAGTAAATCTAAATTTTAAAGTTTGTGCAGTAGTAGGTGTATATTCTCCAATAGTTGCTTGTAAACTTCCACTTAAAACAACTGCTAATGTTGGAAACATGCGAGAAGTTGAAGGTACAGGATTATAAGATCTAAAAAATGGCTTAGCTCCCGAATTCCAATTTCCAAAAGTTGTTCCTGCATCAAATTCTTCCCATTGATATGTCAACACATCACCAACATCAGGATCTGTTGCTGAACCAGTTAAAATAAAAGGAGTATTTGCAGGTATTGTGAAAGCAGAAAGACCAGCAACAACAGGAGCATTATTACCTGAGGTAGTTAAAACTTTACAACTGTTTCCACCACCAACATTTGTAAAATTCATGATTTCATCATAACTAACAGCATGAAAATAGGCAATACTATGAGGATCTAAATCATTAGTAGATGTGCAAATACCAGCATAAGCCATAATAGATACGCCACTACCTGGTTCTACAGATGTTGATAAATTACCATTACCTGCGCAAGAACCTGTTGCTGCTCTAAATGTATGATTTCCCGAAAACTGATGTCCCATTTCATGAGCTACATAATCAATGTCATAAGGATCTCCAACCGGACTTGAACTTCCTGTAATTCCCTTTGCTTTACTTGTTCCACAAACGCAACCAAGATTGGCTAATCCGCCGCCGCCTGTGCTAAACGTATGACCTATGTCATAATTAGCAGATCCAATTTGATTATTAATAACTGTTTGACTTTCAGTAATTAATGTATTAGCATTACTATTTCCTGTAAATGGTTGAGCGGTTGCAGTTGGGGCTGGAGCTATAACAGCTGTAGTTGCTGTTTTACCATATAAAGTTAAGGTTGTAGATGCTACAAGTACCATTCTTACTGCCACTTCTGTTTCGTAAACACCATCTACACGATTAACTGTTGTTACAACTTTTGCCAAAATCTGTGAAGTTGTTGGAGTTGCCGAGCCTGTTGCAGCAACAGCATATTGACCTGTGCAGGCAATTGCAAGCCTGTAAGTTCTCAAATTTGGTCCAGCACAAATCAATGCTGATGGGGCACTTATTTTAGAATTAATACCAGCATCATCAATAACTCCTTGGCAAATTCCTCTTTCATTTAATGGTTTAATAAAATCAGAAGTATAATAAGTTATATAATTCTCAGTGTTTTTTTGACAATAAGGGTCAATAAAAATATCTCCATTTGTGCTTCTTATCATTCCATGAAAACCAAATTCAGTTATATCAATTTTTCCATTAGCATAAACATCATCAATCCCTTTAATGCTATATGTTTTGATATTAGGAAAGCCAATTTGCAACGCGTTATCCATTACAGGAGCTTCAACTACTTTGAATTGTTGAATTTGACCATTTGGCATTGGTAGGTTTACAATAGTTGTTGAATTATTAATTAATACATCCTTATCATTCGGCGCAAATGACAACTGATTTCTAAGCGAAATCAAGTCTAAATGATATGTTTTATATTTTTCAGGTACAATTTCTCTTTTACCAGAAATAACTATTTTTGCTTCGCTAACTTCTGTCCAAATAGATTGATTTGATTGGGAAAATAGCCCTAATGAAGATAAAGCAAAAGTGATCGATATTTGTATTTTTTTCATATTTTAAAATTAATTTCAATAAATTTAATGAATATTGGGGAGATTAAGAAATTTTCAATTTTTTAACAGATATTTCATCTTAAACTAATATTAATCACTTTTTTTAGCAATTTTAATTTATATATTTGTTTAGTTATAAACCCAATTTAAAATTATATAATATGAAAAAAGTATTTTTAATGTTAGCTTTTGCTGGATTAGTAGGAAGCGTAAATGCATCAGTTAATCAAGACGATAAAGATAAAACAGCAAAAAAAGAATGTAAAAAAGGAGAAAAAACTTGTTGCAAAGACAAAAAAGGTGCAGAAGGAAAATCTTGTGCAGGTGATGCAAAAGGAGAGAAAAAAGCTTGTTGCAAAGACAAAAAAGCTGATGCAACTCAAACTGAAACAAAAGCAACTGAAACAAAATAATTTAGATTTATTTATTTTTATAAAAGCCCATTTGGAAATTCCAAATGGGCTTTTATTTTTTATATAATCGTTAAAAAATAATTTAGAAATATCTATAAAATGGTAAATTATAAAAACAATTTTTTGTTTTTATTTTAACCTCCAAAGAAATTAACATTTTATAACCATACTTGAATAAATGATATAATTTGCTTTAATTTGGAGAATATCAATAAAATAAATATTTACAATATCATAAATTCACAAACTACTTTATTTTATTGATTAAACAAATAAAACTATATGTCAACTAAAAACAATATAATTTAGATATGAAAGTTGGAATTCCATCGGAAATATCCGCAAACGAACTTAGAGTTGCGGCAACTCCAAAAACGGTTAAGCGTTTGCAAAAGCAAGGGTTTGAAGTTTATATTCAGCATAATGCCGGGATAAAAGCAAATTTTTCTGATAAAGATTTTGAAGATGCAGGAGCTATAATAGTTAGCACTGCTAGCGATATTTATAGTAAATCGGATATTGTATTGAAAGTTAAAGAACCTACAATTGAAGAAGTTGAACTAATGAAAGAAGGTTTGGTATTGTTAAGCTATTTATGGCCGGCACAAAACCAACCATTACTTCAAAAGTTAGCTGATAAAAAAGTGAACGCAGTTGCAATGGATGCCATTCCACGTATTTCAAGAGCACAAAAAATGGATGTATTATCATCTATGGCAAATATTGCAGGATACAGAGCTGTTATTGAAGGTTCTTATAATTTCGGAAGATTTTTAAACGGACAAATTACTGCAGCTGGAAAAGTAGAACCAGCAAAAGTTTTGGTAATTGGTGCTGGTGTTGCTGGTTTAGCTGCTATTGGGGCTGCTAATTCATTAGGTGCAATTGTTAGAGCTTTTGATACCCGTAAAGAAGTTGCAGAACAAATTGAATCAATGGGTGCGCAATTCTTAACTGTTGAAATTGAAGAAGACGGAGCTACATCATCTGGGTATTCAAAAGAAATGAGTAAGGAATTTATTGAAGCTGAGATGAAACTATTTTTAGAACAAGCTAAAGAAGTTGACATCGTTATTACTACGGCGCAAATTCCTGGAAGACCTGCTCCAAAATTGTGGATGGATTATCATGTTGCTGCAATGAAACCAGGTTCTGTTATTGTTGATTTAGCTGCATCATCTGGTGGTAATTGTGCACTTACAAAAAACGGAGAAGTTTACACAACCGACAATGGTGTTACTATGGTTGGCAAACTAAGTCAATTGCCTAGTCAAGCTTCACAATTATATGGGAATAACTTATGCCATTTATTAGATGATATGGGTAAAGCTGAAAAATGGAAAATTGATATGGAAGATGCTGTTGTTTCTAGAGCAATGGTTACACATAATGGTAAAATTAATTGGCCACCAGCACCACTTCCAGTAAGCCCAAGCGCTGGTGGAACTAAAAAAGTGATGCCACCTACTGCTGAGGAAATTAAAGCTACTGCTGCAGAAAAATCAAAAAAAGCAGCTACATCAAACTTAATTAGCTTAGCTGTGGTTGGATGTTTATTATTATTAGTAGGAGCATTTGCACCACCTGAATTCATTCAACATTTCACTGTATTTATATTAGCTGTATTTGTAGGTTGGCAATTAATAACAAATGTAGCACACTCGTTACATACTCCTTTAATGGCTGTAACTAATGCTATTAGTGGGATTATTGTTGTGGGTGGTTTATTACAAACTAAAAATGATTTGTCAAATTCATTGATTATGACAATTTTAGCCACTGTTGCCATTTTAGTTGCCAGTATTAATATTGTTGGTGGTTTTGTAGTTACTCACCGTATGTTGAAAATGTTTAAAAAATAGAAAATTATGTTTATCGCAAAAGAAATACAAACAGCAGCATATTTATTTGCAAGTATCCTGTTCATTTTAAGTTTAGGGGGGTTATCCTCTCAAGAATCAGCAAAACGCGGAGTATTTTATGGTATCATTGGTATGATTGTAGCCATTATTGCTACTGTATCAGGACAAGGGGTTGAAGGACATGTTTACATTATCTCAGCTATAGTTGTTGCTGCTCTTATTGGCTTAATGTTGGCTCGTAAAGTAGAAATGACATCTATGCCACAGTTGGTTGCTATTTTGCATAGTTTTGTGGGATTAGCAGCTGTTTTAGTTGGCTTCGGTTCTTATTTAGATCCTAAAACACAATTAACTACTGAAATAGATCCAATTAATGGGTTATCTCACGCTGAGCATATGATTCACTTAGTGGAAGTGTTTATTGGAATTTTTATTGGAGCTATTACATTTACTGGATCTATTATTGCCTGGGGGAAATTAGACGGAAAAGTTTCTTCAAAACCATGGAGTTTTAAAGGGCTACAAACTATGAACTTAGTATTACTTTTGGCTTGTGTCATTCTTGGGGTTTTATATTGCAAAGAAGATGGAACAGGTGGAATGATTTACTTAGGTATCATGACAGCTATCGCTTCATTTATTGGTGTTGTATTAGTTATGGCAATTGGAGGCGGAGATATGCCCGTAGTTGTTAGTATGTTAAACTCTTATTCGGGTTGGGCAGCAGCAGCAGCAGGCTTTATGTTAGGTAACGACTTATTAATTGTAACTGGAGCATTAGTTGGTAGTTCAGGTGCTATTCTTTCTATGCATATGTGCCATGCAATGAATCGCTCATTCTTTTCAGTAATATTTGCAAGCGGCTCAGGTAATGGTTCAGGAGGCGAGAAGAAAGCAATTGAAGGTGAAGTAACATCATTAAACCACGAAGAAGTAGCAACTTTATTAAAAGAAGCAAAATCGGTTGTTATTGTTCCTGGATACGGTATGGCTGTTGCAAAAGCACAGTATCCAATTTACGAAATGGTTCAAACATTGCAAAAAGCTGGTAAAAAAGTGAGGTTTGCCATTCATCCAGTTGCCGGTCGTTTACCTGGCCACATGAATGTATTATTAGCTGAAGCTAATGTTCCTTACGATATTGTAATGGAAATGGACGAAATTAATGATGATATGCCAACAACAGATGTTGTTATGGTTATTGGAGCTAACGATGTTGTAAACCCCAGCGCTCAAGATGATCCTGCGAGTTCAATTTATGGAATGCCAGTAATAGAGGTTTGGAAAGCAGAAAAAGTAATCATCATGAAACGTTCTATGTCGGCAGGTTACTCGGGCGAAGATAATCCTTTATTTTACAAACCAAATTCAGAAATGCTTTATGGAGACGCTAAAGTTAGTGTTGAGAAATTATTAGGCTTTTTAAGAGCATAAAATTATTTTTAAAAAATAAATTAAAAAGGTGCAAAATTATTTGCACCTTTTTAATTTGAAATCATCTCGAATTTATTTATGTAATAAATTATTTTTAGTAAAAACTCTTACCGGATATATTGCAGCTAAAAAACCAATTAGCATTACCACAGCAAGTATCCAAACAAAATCTTTTATTTCCATTTTAATTGGATAATATGAAATAATATATTGATCATCAAAAGTTATAAAATGAAATTGTTGTTGGGCTATGCAAACTATTAAACCAATAATTAAACCACTTATTGCACCTACAAATGTTATCAAAAAACCTTCTTTCATAAATATTGATTTAATAAATTGTTGGTCGGCACCCAAATTATAGAATGTTTTAATATCCTTTTTCTTTTCAATAATTAGCATTGTTAATGAACCAATAATATTAAAAGTTGCAATAACTAATATAAAAGCAAGTATTAAAAATACCCAAAGCTTTTCAATTTCCAATGTTTTAAAAAGGACGTCATTGGCTTGATATCTGTTTTTAATACTATAATTCGAACCTAATAGATTTTGTAATTTCTCTTGTACAAAATTTATTTTTGATTTATCTGAAACATTTATTTCAATCATGCTAATTTCATCGTTACAATCAAATAAAGATTGTGCTGCTTTTAAATCAATTAAAACATATTTATAATCAAAATCATCATTCAAACTAAAAATACCAGCAGGACTAACATTAATTTTAGTAAAAGCATCATCAGGATTTATACCTTCAAATTTGCCACGTTTGGGTGCATAAATAGAAATTGGTGAAATAAAATCATTAATATTAATTCCTAATTTATTAGCGATTCCTCTACCAAAAACACCATAATATTGATTGTTATATTCAAACCTATAAACGCCTTCTCTTATAACAGTATCAAAATGTGTTAAGTTTTTAAAATTTTCATCAACGCCTTTTATCGTAATAACCGCTTGTTTATCGTCTAATTTAATAAGCGCATTTTCTTCTAAAGAATAAGAAAGAGAATTGATTTCAGAAATTGATTTAATTTTTTTTTCTATTTGAGTTCTATTTACAATGTATTTTGAGTTTAGTGATGTTACCTTTAAATCAGGTTCAATGGCATTGTATAAATTAGCAACAATGCCTGTTAATCCATTCATTGCAGATAATACAATTACTAAAGCTGCCGTTGTTAAAGAAATAGCAATAATACTTATCCAAGAGATGACATTAATAGCATTATTCGATTTTTTTGAAATTAAATATCGCTTTGCTATGAAAAAAGAAAGATTCAAAGTTTAATTAAATTGGCTTATTAAATAAGGCATTTATTTTTTCAGCATAATCATAAGAATCGTCAATAAAGAATGTAATTTCTGGTACAACCCTAACTTGCTTACCAATTAAATTACCTAATATTTTACGGATATGCTGTTTCTTTTCAGTTACCAAGGCAAAAATGGCATTTACATCTTTTGTGGCCATAATACTGATATAAATTTTAGCTGAACTCAAATCCGAACTAATACGCACGACAGTTACCGTAATAAATGCATCATCAAACATTGTTTTAGCATTGGATCTAAAAATTTCAGCCAATTCTTTTTGTAATAACTTTGCAACTTTACTTTGTCTAACACTTTCCATACTCCAAAAGTAATGATTTTTAACGACATACGTTATTGAAAATCAGACAACAAAAATTTATACATTTTTAGTATCTTAATATATCATATTTCATTATATTTAGTAACAATTTAATGCTATTATGACCAAACATATATTTATTACTATCCTACTATCTTTTCTGTTTATTGCAACAAATGCACAAAACAGTTTACCTCCTGGCACTTATACTAGTGTAAATAAAAAGGCTATTAAGTTTTATGAAGATGGTAAAAAGTTTTATGAAATAAGAAAAGATGTTGATGCCGAAAAATTACTAAACAAAGCAATTCAAGAAGATCCGAATTTTGTAGAAGCACACTCTGCATTAGCCTATTTATTAATGGAAAAGAGAAGAACAAAAGAGGCGATTTCCCATTTTCAGAAAGCCATTGAAATTAATCCTAAATTTTTCCCTCGAAATTATTATGATTTAGGCTTGGCTCAATTACTTGTTTCAAATTATGATGATGCCACTAAAAATTTAGAGTCCTATTTAAAAACTGAACGCATAAATCCAAATACAAAAGTTTTAGCAGAAAAATTTTTAAAAAATGCAAAATTCGGAGCTAATGCAATTAAAAATCCTCAACCATTTAAACCATTAAATGTTGGCTCAGGAATAAACACAGCTGATTATGAATACTTACCTGCACTTACTGCAGATGGCAGTACTTTTATGTTTACCAGAAATGTAAGAGAAGGTGAAGGAATTGATGCCCCAAAGCAAGAAGATTTTTATATTAGTAAAAAAGTAACTAATGTTTGGCAAACAGCAAACCCAATTCCATCAGTGAATACTAGAGGAAATGAAGGCGCTCCAACTTTGAGTGCTGATGGCCAATACATGTTTTTTGCTTCCTGTGCAGAACAAGATGGAACTTATGGAGCCCCAGATAGAAAAGGATATGGAAGTTGCGATATTTTTTACTCTCAAAAATTAAATGGGAAATGGACAAAACCGCAAAATGTTGGTCCAACAATAAATACCCGTAACTGGGAAACACAACCTAGTTTTAGTAGTGATGGAAAAACACTTTATTTTGTTAGAGGATTAATTGGCAGAGAAGGTAGAAAAAATCCCGACATTTATTCATCAACAATAGGTGAAGACGGAAAATTTGAAGAACCGATTCGATTATCTGAAAACATAAATACTACTGAAAATGAGGAAAGTGTATTTATTCATCCCGATAACCAAACCTTGTATTTTAGTAGTGATGGTCATGCTGGAATGGGTGGTTTAGACATATTTATGAGTAAACGCCAGGCAGATGGAAGTTGGGGAAAGGCAATAAATTTAGGTTATCCAATTAATACAGTTGTAGATGAAAATAGTTTAACCGTTGATGCGAGCGGAAAATTAGCCTATTTTGCAAGTGAGCGTGACGGCGGTTTTGGAGGATTGGATATTTACCAATTTGAAATGCCCGAATCTCTTCGTCCTGAAAAAATAACTTATGTTAAAGGCCATACGTTTAATTCAAATACCAAAGCACCATTGGATGCTCAGTTTGAATTAATAGATTTAGAAACTCAACAAACCGTTACCAAAGCATACAGCAATAGTGCCGGCGAATTTTTAGTAACACTTACTTCTAATCATAACTACCTTGTAAACGTTAGTAAAAATGGTTTTTTATTTTATAGCGATAATTTTTCGATGAAAGAAAAAGTTGCCGATTATAGTAAACCATATCAATTAGAAATTCCATTACAACCAATAGATACAGGAATTATTGAATTAAAAAATGTATTTTTTGATGTTAATAAATGGGACTTAAAACCAAGTTCTTTTGCGGAGTTAGACAAAGTAGTTGCATTTTTAAAATTAAATTCCGCATTAAAAATTGAGTTTGGCGGGCATACTGATAATAGTGGTGATAAAGTATTTAACAAAACACTATCCACAAACAGAGCAAAAGCAGTTTATGAATATGTTTTGCAAAAAGGAGGTAATGTAGCTGATAAATTATCTTATAAAGGTTATGGTGATAGTAAACCAAAAGTACCTAACGATACGCCTGAAAACAAAGCAAAAAACAGACGAACTGAACTTAAAATTATTAGTAAATAATTAATATTAAAACTACTCACTAAAAAACAACAACCTGTTTTATATGATTATTGGTAAACACATTAAAAAAAAATACGGCGAACTCGAAGTTTTAAAGGGTGTTGATTTGCGTATTGCACCTTCTAAAATTGTTTCTATTGTTGGTTCTTCAGGTGCTGGAAAAACAACACTGCTAACAATTTTAGGAACATTAGATAAACCATCGAGTGGTGATATTGAATTTAATGGGATAAATATTATGTCATTATCAGAAAAAAAATTAGCGCAATTCCGTAATCAACACATTGGTTTTGTATTTCAATTTCATCATTTATTACCTGAATTTACAGCCTTAGAAAATATTTGTATTCCTGCTTTCATAAATAAAATACAGAAAAAAGAAGCTGAACAAAATGCAATGGAATTGCTTGATTTATTAGGTCTAAAAGAAAGAGCAAATCATAAACCTTCTGAACTTTCGGGTGGCGAACAACAACGTGTTGCTGTTGCTAGAGCTTTAATTAATAAACCAAAAGTAATATTTGCAGATGAACCAAGTGGAAATTTAGATAGTGCAAATGCTCAAAAACTACACGAATTATTTTTTACACTACGAGACGAATTAAAACAAACAATTGTTGTTGTAACACATAATGAAATACTTGCAAACATGGCTGACCGAAAATTAGAAATGAAGGACGGGTTAATTTGTAATTAAATAAAAAAATCAACGACGAAAACAACACTAAATGCAAAAAAAAATTATAACACTTTTAAAATAAATAATATTAGCTTTTTATCCCACATATCCTTTTCCGAACTTAGAGCCGTTGTTCAAAAACGCCGTGCTCAAAAATTATCTAAGTTAAATAATATTTTACTTTGGTTTAACTATGTTGTAATAATTGGATTATTAGCATCAGTTTCATCAAAATACATTTCACCAGAAAATTTTTGGTTTTTGGCTTTTACTGGTTTGGCTTTTCCTATTATTTTATTTGCTAATATTTGCTTTGTAATATTTTGGGTTTCTCAATTTAGACTACATGCTATTTTTTCAATCATAGCAATACTTTTAAGCGCAAAAACATGTTTAGGCTTTGTTCAATTAGATTTCAGAACTTCAAAAATTGAAAAAAATGACATTAAAATTATGAGTTATAATTCGATGCTATTTGACTTATATAACTGGAGTAAAAACAGTAAAAGCAGAAAAATTATTTTAACTAGCATCGCTGAAGAGAATCCAGAAATACTATGCCTTCAAGAATTTTATACATCCGAAGAAAAAGGTGATTTTAATAATATTGATACAGTTAAAAACATCATTACTGCAAAAAACTGTCACGTCGCTTTTACAACAACAATGAGAGAAAAAGATCATTGGGGCATTGCTACATTTACTAAATATCCAATTCTTAATAAAGGGAAGATTGAATTTAATACTCGCTCAAATAATATTTGCATTTTTACTGATGTTTTAATAAATAAAGACACTGTTCGAATTTATAATATGCACCTTCAGTCAATTAGTTTTAGTAAAGCTAATTATAAATTTATAGCTGATGTTAAAGACAATGCAGTGGATGTTGGAAATGAGGTGGAGAAAAGTAAGAGTATTTTGCGAAGGTTAAAAAAAGCATTTATTAAGCGAGCCGTTCAGGCTGATGGCATAGCCTTACATATTGCAAATTGCAAATACAAGGTTATTGTTTGTGGAGATTTTAATGATACTCCCGCTTCTTATGTTTATCATACAATTCGTGCTGAATTAAAAGATGCATTTATTGAATCTGGTTCAGGATTTGAACAATCTTATGCTGGAAAATTTCCAAGATTTAGAATTGATTACATCTTGCATAGTAAAGAATTTAAAAGTAAAAACTATCACCATCTTTCTGAAACAATAACTGACCATTATCCAATTGTAAGTTATATCTCTTTTTAATATTTAAACACTTTTTATTACGAAAAAAACGTGTACCTTTATCTGCGGTTTAAAAAAACTGCTATGTCTAATAACTCAACTCCCAACACAAAATACATCTTCGTTACTGGCGGAGTAACTTCATCCTTAGGAAAAGGAATTATTGCCGCATCTTTAGCCAAATTACTTCAGGCAAGAGGATTTACAGTTACAATTCAAAAATTAGATCCATATATCAACATCGATCCAGGAACGTTAAATCCTTATGAACATGGTGAATGTTATGTTACAGAAGACGGTGCTGAAACTGATCTAGATTTAGGGCATTACGAACGTTTTTTAAATGTTCCTACTTCTCAGGCCAATAATGTAACAACTGGTCGTATTTATCAATCTGTAATAGAAAAGGAACGTAAAGGTGAGTATTTAGGGAAAACAGTTCAAGTAATTCCTCATATTACTGATGAAATTAAAAATAGAATTAAAATTCTTGGAAAAACTGGACAATTTCAATTTGTAATTACAGAAATTGGAGGAACAGTCGGTGATATTGAATCACTGCCATATATTGAAGCAGTTCGTCAATTAAAATGGGAATTAGGCGAAGATTGTACAGTTATACATTTAACATTATTACCATATTTAACAACTTCAGGCGAGTTAAAAACAAAACCAACCCAGCATTCAGTAAAATTATTATTAGAATATGGTGTACAACCCGATATTTTAGTTTGCCGTTCTGAACATGAAATTAGTTCTGACATTCGCCATAAAATTGCATTATTTTGTAACGTTTCGCCCGATGCAGTTATTGAAGCCCTAGATGCAACAACTATTTATGAAGTTCCATTATTAATG